>JAJYMP010000481.1 GCA_021786915.1 Chloroflexota bacterium | reverse complement strand
AGGGGGCGTCCCGGACCGCGCTGCGGTATGCCCTCGCCGACACCGTCTCGGGCATGGTGCTCTCGGAGATCGCCGCCTACTTCATCATCCTCGCCTCCGGGGCGACCCTCTTCGCCTCCGGCCAGCACACGATCAGCTCGGCCACCGAGGCCGCGGTCGCCCTTCGGCCGGCTGCGGGCGACCTCTCGGCAGCGCTGCTAGCCGTCGGCATCATCGGCGCGGGCGTCCTCGCCGTCCCGGTCCTGACCGCCTCTGCCGCCTACGGCGCGTCGGAGGCCGCGGGCTGGAAGTTCGGCCTCGACCGGAAGGTGTCGAAGGCGCCGCAGTTCTACGCCGTCGTCGTGGCGGCAACCGTCGTGGGCATGGCCATCGACTTCCTGGGGATCAACCCGATCACCGCGCTGGTCATCACGGCGGTCATCAACGGCCTCCTCGCGGCGCCCCTCCTCGTGCTGGTCATGCTGGTGTCGAACAACCGCAGAGTGATGGGCGAGCGCACGAACACGCGGCGCCTCAACGTCCTCGGATGGGGCACCACCGCGGTCATGGCCATCGCCGCGATCGCCCTCGTCGTCACCACGATCTTGGGCTAGTCGCCGGTTCGACCGACCTCCGTCTGCGCACACGGGGAAGTGAGGTCGGCGCTTCTTGCTCGATCACCAATCGCGCCGGGCCCGTCGGCGGTGCCGGTGGCGCGGCTCGGCGAGGATGGCGGCCGCCACGAGCATGGCGAGCACCACGAGCGGCAGGTACGCGGGCAGCGCGATCCGGGCCACCGCCGACGAGGCAGGGACGCGGGACGACACTGTGAGCGCACCGGCAGCGGTCGGCCGTGGGGCTGATCTCGCGGCGTTCAGCGAGCACGCCGGTACGGTGATCCTGTCGCCGCCAAGCGACACGGCGGCGGTCTTGGCAAGGAGGCGACCGTCGACCGCCACGTTGGACCCGACCGTCACCGACGTCATGGCGAGGATGCTGCCTGCGAACGTCGACCCCGAGGCGAGCGATGCCGAGCCGCCGACACGCCAGAAGACGTTGCAGGCCTGGGCCCCGTTGACGAGGGTGATGGCGCTCCCCTGCGCAGTCACGAGGTCCTTGGCAATGACGAAGATCCACACGGCGTTCGCCACGCCTCGGCCGTCGAGGATCAGGCGCGCAAACATGCCCCGCTCGCCGTCGGTGACGGCGTAGACGCCGGGGGTGACGGTCTGGTCATCCACGAGGCTGACGATGCTGGCCCGCGGGAGCTGCGCAACCGAGGCGAGCGCAACGGCAAGGTCTTGCTGCGCCAGGCGGGACTTGGTCCCGGCGCGGTCGACGCTGCCGCTGGCCTCTGCGTCGAGGAGGTCGGGGATGGCCGGCAGGGGATGCGTCCCGACGTCTCCCGAGATGACCGACGGGCCAGTGTCGGTGACCCCGCCCCCGGCCAGGACGGCGAAGTCCGACGCACCCCCGAGGTCCACGGCTGTCGGCGTGGCGGTCGAGACCGTCGGGGGTCCCGCTCCGAGGAGGATGACTGCCGCCAACGCGATGCTCATGCCCGCGACGGCTCGCCTTGCCTGGGTGACCACCACGGAGATGTGCATCGGGCTGGATCCAATCAGGAGAGGGGCTGCAAGCGGGGTGGGCAACGCACCTTGGCGGCTGGGGAGGCCCGCGGCATGACGACGGCTTGTCTGGGGCGAGGCGCGGTGGCGGCCGCACAGGTGGGGTCGGCCGCCACCGGCTCGCGTGGAATCAGCGGCTCTTGGCTCGAGAGATGGCGTCCTCGACGTCGCCCAGGACGCCCTGGGCCTTCCCCTGGACCTTCTGGGCCTTGCCCTTCGCCTCGAGCTTCTTGTTGCCGGTGAGCTTCCCGGCGACGTCCTTGACGTTGCCCTGGGCGGTGCTGACGGCGCTCTTGAGGTGCTGGCCGGCCATCACCGCGCCCTGCCTGCGCCGCGCGACTGGAAGAGCCGTGCGACGAAGATGACGACGATGGCGCCGAACACGGCGACGACGAGGCTGGAGAGGTTGAGGCCGGTGATGTCCGCGATGCCGAGGACGGTCCCGGCGATGAAGCCGCCGACCACGGCGCCGACGATCCCGAGCACGATCATCATGACCAGCCCCTCGCCGCCGCCCATGATCAGGTCGGCGATGAACCCGGCGACGGCGCCGAGCACGATCCAGGCGATGATCCCCAAGGGTGGAGCTCCTCTCGTGCCGCGCTCGTCCCGGACGGGCGCGCGGGCGTTGGCTCAGGCGGATGCGGCGGTCGACCGGCGGGCGAAGATCCCGACGACCCAGAGCACGACCAGCTCGAGGACCGTCCAGCCGATGAACGCGACGATGGCGGTCACGTCGAGCGTGGAGCCGGCAGAGTGGAGGGCGTCGGTGCGGAGCATCCCGTTGAACGGCGCCACGAGGACCTGGCTGGCGTTGAGGATCGCGGACACGAGGCCGTTGGCCTCCCGCGCGTCGAGCAGCAGCAGGACGATGCGCGCCCCGATGACGATCTGGATGAGCCCGAAGACGAGGGCCGCGATGCGGCGGGCCGTCTCGGCGCCGCCCGGGCCGGCCGTCGTCACACGACGGCTGGCGGTGCGGACGGACTCCTGGCCCGTCGGCGTGGTCTCCTGGGTGGTTACGGACTTCTGGTCGACCTGATCGATGGCCATGGTGGCCTCCCGTTGCTGTTCCGGCATCCGGGGAAGCGGGGCCTGGCGACCCCGCCGGGCGACACTCCGGCCGATGCTGTGCCGCCAGTAAACGCTGCCGACAGCTCAGCGTCATGACGGCCCGTCATCCCGTCCGAGACGTAAGCGCACCTGGGGAAGTAGCCGCGTCCTCAGCCCGATGCGAGGTGACGCGCCGTCATGACGTCCACAGGCTCGGGCGCGACGCTTCGAGCCTGATGGCCGAAGCCGAGCACTCCGCCCGTTGAACAACCAGGATCCGTCATCTGCCGCCGGCTCGCGACCGGGCCGCCTGCTCGCGTCCTACCGGTTGCAGGCGAGCCTCATGTGGGAGTGGCGGCCCACCAGGTTCGCGATCCTCCGCCGGGCTGTGCTGTCGTATCTGGGCGCCTGCCTGGCGTTGGCCATCACCGCCGGCATCGTCCCCGAGCTTCGGATCGACGGGGCCCCGGCGCTGCTGCTCGCCGGGCTCCTGCTGGTCCTTCTCGACAGCAGCCTGGCCGTCCTGCTCCATGGGCTGCTGGTCCGGTGGCCCATCATCGTCGCGCAGGCGCTGGGAGTCGCGGCGCAGTTCGGGGCGATCCTCATCCTGGGTCGAGTCCTGCCGGGCGTGAGCGTCGGGGACACGGCGGCAGCGGGCTGGGCGGCATTGCTGATCACGCTCCTCAACAGCCTGTTCGCGGAGCTGGTGGCCGTGAGCGATGACGACTCCTACTACAGCGTGCTGGTACGCCGCCTTGCCGCGCGCGAGTTCGGACGACCGACGGAGACCGCGCCGGGGCTGCTCGTGGTCCAGGTCGACGGCCTGAGCCTGCCTGTGCTCCGGGGCGCAATCAGGGCTGGCCGCGTCCCGACGCTCGGGCGGCTCGTCCGCAGCCGTGAGGCGAGACTGCACCCCTGGTCAGCGATGCTCCCGCCGACGACGCCGGCCAGCCAGGCGGGGATCCTGCACGGGAACAACGACGGGATCGCGGGCTTCCGCTGGTTCGAGAAGGCGACCGGCCGGCTCCTCGTCGCGAACCGCCCGGAGGACGCGACCGAGATGGTCCGGCGCGTCAGTGACGGCCGGGGCCTGCTCGCCGACGACGGGGCGGGGATCGGCAACCTCGTGACCGGCGACGCGCCGCGGACGTATCTCACCATGGCGAGCATCGACGAGCCCGCTTCGCCCGACGAGCACCGTCGGCTCCGGGGCTTCTACGTCGGGACGGTGAACTACATCCGGCTGGCCGTCCTCATGGCGGGCGAGGTTGGCAAGGAGCTCTACCAGGCGGAGCGCCAGCGGGGGTGGGAGGTCGAGCCGCGCATGCGCCGCGATCTCCACTTCGCGGTCGAGCGGGCCGCCACCAACATCGCCCTGCGCACAGTGTCCACAGCCCTCGTCATCGAGGAGATGTACAGCGGAGCGCCGACGATCTACGTGGACTACACGGGCTACGACGCCGTCTCCCACCACTGCGGTCCCGAGCGGGTGGAGTCGGTCGACGCCCTGGAGGGCGTCGACCGGGCGATCGGGTCCCTCCTCAAGGCGGCACGCCACACAGCGCGCACGTACCGCTTGGTCGTCCTCTCGGACCACGGCCAGTCGCTGGGCGCAACCTTCCGGCAGCGCTTCGGCACCTCGCTGGAGGCCGTCATCGCCGGGCTCCTTCCCGGCGCGATGACCGTGGTGGGCACCACGGACGCGGTGGAATCGACCGGGGTGGGCCGCCGCGTGGTGGGGGAGCTTCGCCGCGGATCGGGCCTGGGGCGGCGGCCAGCCCGCCACTCGACGGCGGCGGCGCGGCGCGGATCGTCCGCTGCGCCGGGTCCGGCCGGCGAAGCACCGCCCGACGTGGTCGTGGCGTCGTCGGGCAGCCTTGCCCACGTCTACCTCACGGGGCTGCCCGGCCGCGCGACGGCCGACGCCATCGAGGAGCGCGCCCCGGGCCTGATCGACGGTCTGCGGCGGCATCCGGGGATCGGCGCGGTCATCGCGCACACGGCAGCGGACGGCCCCGTGGCCCTCGCACGGGACGGCCGGCTCGTTCTCACGTCGGGACTCCTCGAGGGCACCGATCCGCTCCTGCGCTTCGGCCCTGGGGCTGTCGACGCCATCCGGCGGCTCGAGGCCTTCACAACGTCGGGCGACCTGATCCTGTTGGGGGCCATGGACCCGGTCACTGGCGAGGTCACCGGACTCGAGGAGTTGATCGGCTCGCACGGCGGTCTCGGCGGGTGGCAGACCGACCCGTTCATCCTGGTGCCGGCGGGGCTCGAGCTGACAGAGGGCCCCCTGGCGGGGGCGCCGTCCGTCTACCACCAGCTCGTCGCGTGGCAGCGCGGCCGGCCGGAGCCGGCCGGGGACGTCGAGGGCCGGCCGGCGCCATGAAGGTTGCGGTCCGACCTCGATGCAGCCATGACAGTGCGTCATCCGGCTTGCGGCCTCCATCGCGGGCGGCGGGCCTGGCACCGCCCGCCCGAACCGCCGACATCGGATGACGGACCGTCATGACGGCACCGCGCATGGCGACAGACTCAGGAGCGAGACCGGCGGAGCGCACGCCAGCCCGCCCCAGCATCCTCGCGCACGTTCAAGTCGGAGAAGAAGACCCATGGCAGATCTCGTCGTCATCGGCTACCCGGACGAGGCCACAGCGGAGAAGGCCTACGCGGTGGTTGGTCAGCTCGAGCACGACCTCGTCATGCACGTGCATGGGGCCGCGGTCGTGGTCAAGCACGCCGACGGGCAGACGAAGATGGTGACCAAGACCGGGGCCACGAGCTCCGGCGCGGTGATGGGCGGCTTCCTGGGCCTCCTGTTCGGGCTCCTCTTCCTCTTCCCGATCGGCGGCCTCATCCTCGGCGGCGTCTGGGGCGCCCTCATGGGAACGATGCACGGCTGGGGCATCAGGGACGACTTCCGCCAGCGGGCGCAGGACGTGCTCAAGCCCGGCACCGCGGCGCTGGTCCTGTTCCTCGAGAAGTGGACCGAGGACAAGGCGCTGGCCGCGCTGGCGCCCCTCGGCGGGGAGGTCATCAAGACGTCCCTCTCCGCTGCGGCGACCGAGGAGATCAACGCCGCCCTCGACGCCGACAGGGCCACCGCCAGTACTCCCGCCGGAGTGCCGCGGTAATGGCCGGCGCCAGCGAGAGCGGCCGGAACAGGAACGAACGCCAGGAGCACGACCGGGAGTCGCGGGCGTACGAGGCGACGACCGGAAACCCGTACCACCTCTCGAGGCTCGTTCGAGGAGCTGCGGTGGTGCTGGCCATCGTCACGGTGGTCGCGCTGACGGGTCTCTTCGTGAGCGGCGCCTTCCACTGGTAGTCGCAGGGCGACCCGAGCGGGAACCGTGCCTACGCCACGCGCCACCGCCCGATCTGTGACCTCTTGCTCGGCCGGCCCGGCGAGGGGGAGTCGCTGCCCGCGGGCCTGACGGACCCCCGCTCGCAAGATGCTGGTCAGTCAGGGAACGCCTCCGGGCCGCGCTCCGCGAGGCGCCGGGCATCCTCGGCGGCCTCGGGCGTCTCGAGCCAGGTGTACGGGTAGCTCGGCTTCTCGAGCTCCGCCGCTTGACGGGTCAGGTACAGCGGCCGGAACGTGTCCACCATGACGGCCAGCTCCTCGGTCGCCTCCTTGCCGATCGACGCCTCCACCGTCCCCGGATGCGGCCCGTGGGGGATTCCCGCGGGATGGAGCGTGAACGAGGCGATCCCCACCCCGCGCCGGCTCATGAAGTTGCCTGCGACGTAGTAGATGACCTCGTCGCTGTTGATGTTCGAGTGGTTGTACGGGGCGGGGATCGCCAGGGGGTGGTAGTCGAACTTGCGCGGCACGAAGGAGCAGACCACGAAGTTGTGTGCCGCGAACGTCTGGTGGACGGGCGGCGGCTGGTGGACGCGCCCGGTGATGGGCTGGAAGTCCGCGATGTCGAACGCGAACGGCCAGAGGTAGCCGTCCCAGCCCACGACGTCGAACGGGTGGGTCGCGAAGTGGTAGGCGGTGTGGCGGCCGCGGGCGCGCACGATGACGCGGAACTCGCCTTGGCCCTCGATCGGCGCTCGCAGCTCGGGCGCCCGGATGTCGCGCTGCGAGTACGGCGCGTGCTCGAGGAGCTGGCCGTAGTCGTTCCGGTAGCGCCGCGGCGGCTCGAGCTCGGTCGGGCTCTCGAGGTACAGCATCCGCTGGGGGACGCCCGCGTCGGGGTCCAGGCGCCACGTCGTGCCGATCGGGAGCACCAGGTAGTCGCCCGGGTGGTACGCGAGGTCGCCGAAGTTGGTGCGCAGCGTGCCCGTCCCCTGGTGGACGAACAGCATCTCGTCGCCCTCGCCGTTGCGGTAGAAGGTGTCGGCCGGCATCGCCTCAGCGGGAAGCACCACGCCCAGGACGACGTCGGCGTTGTGGAACAGCGGCACGCGCCCGGACACGGCGTCGCCCGCCGGCTCGAGCCCCGCCGCGTCGATCAGCTGGTGGTGGTGCGAGCCGTCGTCGGCGGTCTCGATCGTGACCGGCCCCAGCGGCTCGATCCGCGTCACCCGCGTCGGCGGCACGAGGTGGTACAGGAGCGAGCTCCGGCCGGTGAACCCCTCGACGCCGAACAGCTCCTCGGCGTACAGGCTACCGTCGGGCGCGCGGTGCTGCGTGTGGCGGGTCGGGGGGATGCTTCCGCGGGAGACGTAGAACATGGCGGCGGGGCTCCTCGGCTGAGGGGGCCGGTCCGGGCACGGCCCCGGGCGGATTCAGGGCGCGGATCGTTCACCACTGGGCGGCCGCGGGGTCACCGGCGTCACGAGGCGGCCGAGCCGCTCGACCTCGAGCGCGACCTCGTCGCCCGGCTCCAGATACCGGCCCAGCGTCTCATCGCGGATCTCGAGCAGGCACCCGCCGCCCACCGTCCCGCTGCCGATGATGTCGCCCGGCCGCAGGCGCACGTCGGACGAGGCTCGGGCGATCATCGCGCCGAAGGCGTGGCGGGCCGAGGCCAGCGTTCCGCGCGTCGCCTCGACCACCCTCCCGTCGGCGGTCCGGACCGTTGCGGTCATGGTCAGGTCCGGCGCCGTCGAGCCCGGCGCGCGGCGGTCGGCGAGCTCGTCGGGCGTCACGAGCCAGGGGCCGATCGAGACGGCGAAGTCCTTGCCCTTGGCGGGTCCGAGGCGGACCGTCGCCTCGTCGCGCTGGAGGTCGCGCGCCGACCAGTCGTTGAGGATGAAGTAGCCGCCGATCGCCTCCTCGCCGCGCTCTGGGGTCGCGTCGCGGACGGCGGTGTCGATGAGCGCGCCGATCTCGAGCTCGTAGTCGAGCTCCTTCGAGCCGCGCGGCGCCCACACCGGCTCCCCCGGCCCCCGCAGCTCGGAGACGTTCGAGAAGTAGAAGATCGGCAGGCGGTACCAGGCCTCGGGGATCTCCTGGCCCCGCCGTTGCCACATCGTCCCGACGTGCCGCTCGAAGGCGTAGAAGTCGCGGAACGAGGGCGGCCGCAGGATGGGCGGCCCGAAGTCGAGGTCGTCGGCGTCGAGGATCGCATCGTCCTCGTCGGCCCGCGGGGCGAACGCCTCGACGAGATCCGCGAGCGCCTCGACCCGGAGCCCGCGGGCGAGGTGGTCGTCGAGCGTCGTCACCGGCTGGCGGTGCAGGGCGCTGTCGTGGGCGAGGTTGCGGTTGGCCGACGTCGCCCGACGACGGGCGATGTCGAGGTCGACCCAGCTGGTTGCGGCTGGGTCCAGCGCCGCGGCGAGCCGCCACGCGGCGCCTGCGAACGCGTTCCGCTCCCGGACGTGCGCGAGGCGCATGGCTGCTCCCGGGCTACAGGTTGCCGCGCCGGGCCTGCTCGAGCTCGATCGCCTCGAACAGCGCCTTGAAGTTGCCCACCCCGAAGCCGCGCGACCCGTGGCGCTCGATGATCTCGAAGAAGAACGTCGGGCGGTCCTGGATGGGCCGGGTGAAGATCTGGAGCAGGAAGCCCTCCTCGTCGCGGTCTGCCTCGATCCCCAGCCCCTCGAGGGTCTCGATCGGGACGCCCACGTCGCCCACGCGGTCGGCGAGCGACTGGTAGTACGCGTGGGGCATGCCCAGGAACTCGACGCCGTTGTCGCGCAGCCGGCGCACCGTGCCCACGATGTCCTCGGTCCGGAGCGCGATGTGCTGCGTGCCGGCGGCGTGGTACCAGTCGAGGAACTCCTGGATCTGGCTCTTCTTGCGCCCTGCGGCGGGCTCGTTGATCGGGAACTTGACCCGCCCGCTGCCGTTGGTCATGACCTTCGACATCAGGGCGCTGTACTCGGTGTGGATGACCTTGTCGTCATAGTGGATGAGCTGGGCGAAGCCGAACGCGTCGCGGTAGAAGTCGACGAACTTGTCCATCTCGCCGAGCTCGACGTTGCCGACGCAGTGGTCGATCTCGAGCAGGCTGAGGCCTTGCGCAGCCCGCGCGGGCTTCTTGATCCGCCGGTACCCTGGCGCGAACACGCCGTTGTACTCGCGGCGGTCCACGAAGCTGTGGCGCACCTCGCCGTAGGTGAACACGGAGCTGGTCCGCAGGACGCCGTCCTCGCCGCCGTCGAGCTCTCGCGGAACGGCCGCAGAACGCGCCCCGCGGGTGGTCGTCTCGCGCCAGGCGGCCGAGGCGTCGGGCACCGCGAACGCGATGTCGTGGACGCCGTCGCCATGCTGCCGGACGTGCTCGGCGATCTCGCCGTCGGGGGTGAGCGGCGCGGTCACCACCAGGCGGACGTCGTTCTGCTGGAGGACGTAGCTCGCACGGTCGCGGACGCCGGTCTCGAGCCCGGCGAACGCGACGGGGGTGAAGCCCCAGAGGGCGCGGAAGTAGGCGGACGCCTGGCGCGCGTTGCCGACCCAGAACTCGACGTGGTCGATGCCGTCGAGCGGCAGGAAGTCCTGGGCCTCGGCGTAGGCATCGCGGTTGATGCGCGCGCCGGCTTGGTTCGCGGCGGCCTGGGCCGCGGCGGGCGTGCCGATCTCGCCCGAGATCACGGGGTGGTGGGCGGTCTTGGTCATGTGAGCGGCTCCGGTCTGTCGAGCTGCCGGTCGGCGGGACGCGCCTCGCGGGCCGGATAGGTCTTGCCGTGCACTCTGGCGGTCGCGCCAGAGACCGTCAAGCGCATGGCCGTGACAGGTTCGGGCGGCCCCGCCGCCCGCCGCCGTTGGCGGGAGACCACCAAATCGCGGACCGGCGGCCGTCTCGGCCCGACACCGTTGGCGCGCCGCCACCAAATCGCGGACCGGCGGCCGTCTCGGCCCGACACCGTTGGCGGGAGACCACCAAATCGCGGACCGGCGGCCGTCTCGGCCCGACACCGTTGGCGGGAGACCA
>JAJYMP010000643.1 GCA_021786915.1 Chloroflexota bacterium | reverse complement strand
GCTGCCGACGACCTATCCGAGGGGGTGGCCATTACCCGTGAAACAGGGTGGCCAATTCCGGCGAAACAGGGTGGCCATTTGCCGTGAAACCGGGTGGCCAAAACCCGTGAAATCCGCAGGCAATGCCGCCTTCGTCCCGCCCCCGCCCGGCGAGGTGGAAGCGTGCATGGCGGCGCTGGAACGCTTCATCCATGCCGACGCTCCGGCGCTGTCTGCGCTCACCAGGGCCGCCCTCGCCCACGTCCAGTTCGAGACGATCCACCCCTTCCTCGACGGCAACGGGCGCATCGGACGCCTGCTCATCGCCCTCATGCTCCACGCCGACGGTGTGCTCCGCGAGCCGATGCTCTACCTCAGCCTGTTCTTCAAGCAGCACCGCGCCGAGTACTACCGCCTGCTCGACGCCGTCCGCGCCGACGGCGACTGGGAGGCCTGGCTCGACTTCTTCCTGGAGGGCGTCGCGGCGACCGCCACGGGGGCCGTCGAGACCGCCCATCGGCTGCTTGCTCTCATGCGCGAGGACGGCGCGCGCATCGGCCAGCTGGGTCGATCGGCGGGCGCCGCGCAACAGGTCTTCGCGGCGCTTTGCGAGCGACCCCTGGTGTCGATCACGGAGGCGAGTCGACGCCGCGGGATTGCCTTCCCGACCGCATCGAAGGGGATGGACAGCCTCCTCGCGCTGGGCATCGTGCGCGAGCTCACCGGCCGCCGCCGCAACCGCGTCTTCGCCTACGATCGCTACCTGGCCATCCTGAGCGAGGGGACGGAGCCGCTGTGAGGTGTCGGGAGATGCGGCGCGCTTGGCGGTACGACAACGGCGCGCACCGTATGGAAGACCCACACGACGCCCTCGCCGAGCTCGACCAGGAGGACGCAGCCCTGGCGGGAGTCACAGGGCCGGCGTCAGTAGTAGCCCGCCTGCCGCAGCGCGCGTCGAACGGCGCGCCAGGTGGCGTCGAAGTCCGGGACCAGCGCGAGCTGGCCCTCGAGACGGCGCTCCCAGAGGCGTTCGAGCGTGACCTCCCGGGCGTCCAGGAGAGTGCCGAGCTGCGTGGGATCAAGTCCCTTGGCGCGGGCCTTCTTGACGAAGATGTGCGCGGCTTCCTCGGCGAGGCGACGGTGCTCCGCGGCGAGGTATGCCAGGTCGTACACGTCTCGCGGCTCGGCCCGCTGCATGAGCGAGCGCACCTTCTCGGCCCAGATCTCCGCGAGCGTGTAAGAAGAGATGGCGAAGGTTCGATCAGGCAGGTCCGAGTATTCGGAGAGGAGCGCCTGGCGAACGGGTCGGTCGACCACCACCTCATCGACGGCAAGGTCGATCTTGATTGCGTTCTCTCGGCGTGCCGCCAGCGGACCGGTGAAGGATACCCAGGCTCGCCTCTCGGGGATGGTCGTGTCCAGCCCGCCTTCGGCCCGAATCCCCGCCTCGCGCATGACCCAGTGGCACCATGTCGTGACCGCGTCCGCGAGCACGAACGGTGACATCCCCGGTTGGAGCGTGAAGTCGAGGTCCTCGGAGTACCGATAGCCCTCCACATAGCAGCGGCGCAGGCACGTGCCGCCCTTGAAGACGAGTCCAACGTCTTTCTGCGACACCGCGGCCAGCAGCCAGGTCAGGACGTAATCACGTTCCTGCGTTCGTTCGTCCACTCCGGCCACATGACTGTGGCGTGCGATCTCCGCGCGGCCGATCACGTCCGGCCCGCGGCGGCGATCTCGGATGGTTCGACGTTGACCAGCACCCCCCAACGACGATCGACGGTCCCGTCGGCCGGCAGGCTCGGATCGAGGATCGCGGGCGAGCGGCGGCCTTTCGACGCACCCTCGGCGAGAAGCATTGCGACGTGGCGGCCACCGGGCAGTTCAACGGTGTCGAGGAGGAACCCCAGTCGTCGGCGCACCGACTCGATCCCCAGGCGATCCGTGTACTCGACGAGCTTCGTCTTGTCCAGCGAGGACCAGGCTCGAAGGAGAACGGCGACTACCTCGGTGACGCCACCGGCATGTCGCGGCAGGTGGAGGCAGTCAAGGACCGTCCGCTCCGGGTCGCTCACCTGGATCACCTGAGTTCCCACCCAACGGCGCTCGCGCCCCCACGTGAAGCGGTCCTCGCGCAGCACCACCCACGTGACCCGATCACGGACTGTTCGGGGAACCTGGCGGGGCCGGGGCACCGCGATCCACAGACGATTGCGAACGGGGTGGTCCAGCCACTCGCGTATCTCCATCGCCGACCGGAAGCCGACGTAGTAGGGCTCCGGCACCCAGTGGGCGAGCGCAGCGAACCGATCCGGGTCGAAAGGATTCTCTGCTGACGCCCACAGTGGGGCTACTTCGAACACGCCTTTGTAATGCCGTACGAGCCAACCGCGCCCGACGAGGTTCGACAGGAGGCTGGACGTCGGCTTGCTCTCGATTCCGAGGAACTCGGCTGCCTCTCGAACATCGAAGACGGCGGGTTCCCGTTTGGCGAAGTGCGCAATGAGGTCAGCGCCACGCCCGTCGATGCTCTTCCGGTCGCTCATGCACAAAGAGTATGCGTATTGCGCGCCATACGCAAGGACATACGCATACTTATGGTGCTCCTGATACGGCGAGGCTGTGGCTTGCCCTCACCCGAACCGGTGCTCGCGCCAGACCGGCGATGACGCGAGCGTGCCACCGACGAGGACCGCGATCTGCCACCGCCGGACCCCCTCCTCGACGGGCAGGCGGTCGATCGCCCGGTCGAGCGCGTCGGGGAGGTCGACCGAGAACCAGTCGGGCGAGGGGTCGGCCGGCTTCGGCCCGAGCGTGCCGGCCTGGCGCCCGAGCCGCTCGCACAGGCCGTGGAAGGTCGAGACGAGGAGGCCGCGCGGGGCCGGCGCGCCGGCGAGCTCCTCGGCGAACAGGCGGGCGAGCGGCTGGTTGAAGCAGGCGAGGAGGGTCCGGTAGCCCTCGCGGGCGAACCGGCGGGCGACCTCGGCGGCGAGGATCGACTTGCCGTTCCCGGCCGGACCGCTGATCGCGACCCGCCGCCGGCCCAGAAGGCGAACGCCCGCTCGACCGCCCGGGCGGCGTCGGTCGGCGAGCCGAGCGGCCCGATCGCCGCGCCGTCTAGGACGATCTCGATCGGGGCGTCGGCACCGAGGAGCCGGTGGCCGCGGGAGAGGGAGGCGAGCTCGACGCCAGGGAAGCCGACCGCATGGCCGGCGAGCGGCTCGAACTGGCGGGCGGGCCAGCCCGGCAGTTCGCGGAGCTTGGCGAGGAGGGCGTGCTTGCCGACCTCGGCCTCGTGGAACGGGCTCTCGTCGAGGGCGGTCCCGCCGGCGTACCAGCGCCCCTGGCCGTCGACCTGGATCGGGCCGTCCTTGATCTCGACGACGAGGATGCCGCGGTCGGGGTGGACGATCACGAGGTCGGCCTCGCCGTCGCGGGCGGGCCCGTGCTCGCGCGTCCGGCCGACCCACCGGGCGTTCGGGTAGAGGCGCCAGCCGCCCGCCTCCGGGAGAGCGGCCCGCAGTCGCTCGACGACGACCCGCTCGGTCGCCGCGCCGCGGGTGAGGGGTGCGGTGGCGGCGGCAGTGGCGGGCCCGGCGGCCTCGTCAGGCTCGGCGCCCGCGTCGGGCTCGGCGGCGTGGCTCACGTCCCGGTTAACCTCCCCGCGCATCGTAGCTGGTCGGTGATCGCGAGATAAGGGGCCGTGCAGGACCCGGGCGCAGACTCGATGGATGCTCGCGCGTCCGGCTGACCCGTCCCGTCGCGCCCGCGAGCGCCTGTCCCGCAGCCGGGTGAGTGTGTCGGCCTTCCTGCTAAGGTGTCGCCGAGATGAAGCGGATCGATGGTCGGCGTCGAGCTCGCCACCGAGGCGACGCGCCTCCGTCGGGCAGTTGCCGGTTGAGCGCAGTCCGACTCATGCACTTGCCTGCTCGCGACGCTGAGCAAGACTCCTCACGATGATGGGCGAACCGAGTCCGAATGGCGGGGTCGTCCTCTACGAGGCGCCCGACGGCCAGGTCCGCCTCGAGGTGCGCCTGAAACAGGAAACGGTCTGGCTGTCACTGAACCAGATGGCGCAACTCTTCGGGCGCGACAAGTCGGTAATCTCTCGGCACCTGCGGCACGTGTTCACGACGGGCGAGCTGGAGCGCGAGGCAACTGTTGCAAAAACTGCAACAGTTCAGCGTGAAGGCGACCGCGAGGTCGTTCGCGAGGTCGAGTACTTCAACCTCGACGCCATCCTGTCGGTCGGCTACCGCGTCAGCTCGAAGCGCGGCACCCAGTTCCGCATCTGGGCCACCCGAACGCTCCGTGATCACCTGCTGCGCGGGTACTCGCTCAACGAGCGACGGCTCCGCGAGAAGGGACTGGCGGAGATCCAGCAGGCGGTCGCGCTCCTGGCCCGCACGCTCGACCACCAGGGCCTCGTCACCGACGAGGGTCGGGCGCTTCTCGACGTCGTCCAGCGGTACGCACGCTCGTGGCGACTGCTGCTCGAATACGACGAGGGCCGGCTTCCGGAGGCCCCCGCGCGCCCGACCGCGCCGACGGCCCACCTGACCATCGATGCCGCCCGCCGCGCGATCGGCCAGATGCGCGATGCCCTGGCCGCTCGCGGCGAGACGACGGCGCTCTTCGGCCAGGATCCCGGCGATCAGCTCGCCGGGATCCTGCGCGCGATTGAGCAGACCTTCGACGGCCAGCCCCTCTATCCGAGCGTCGAGGCCCGCGCGGCACACCTGCTCTACTTCATCATCAAGGACCATCCGTTCATCGACGGCAACAAGCGGATCGGCAGTCTGCTCTTTCTGGACTACCTGCGGCGCAACGGTGCGCTCCTTCGTCCCGACCGGACGCTGCGCTTCGCCGACAACGCCCTCGTCGCGTTGGCCCTGCTCGTGGCAGAGAGCGATCCGAACCACAAGCCGCTCGTGATCCGGGTCATCCTGAACCTGCTCGGGGATGACGGCGGTTGACGGAGCGCGTCCGGCGCCCGGTGGCGGGTCAGCCGGTCGCCGACCCGCGCCTGATCACGCCCAGATGACGAACGTGAAGACCTTCCGGCCGTCACCCAGGTCGAGGGCGTAGAGGGCCGTCCGGCCGCCGTTCGTCAGCGCCACGAGCTGGCCCCATCCACCGGCCTCGGCGCCATCGGGGACGCCGCTGCCCTTGCCGGGCGCGGTGGCGAGGGCCGTGGTCGTGCTGTCGAGGTGCGCGTAGATCAGGTCGAGCTCGTCGTAGTCGTGCTGGTTCGGGTGCTCGTTGCTGGGCGGTCCGCTCGGGTTGCTCGTGTAGTCCATGCACGTCCCGAGGTTCGGGTTGTCGAAGATCGTGTCCTGGTGGTCCAGTCCGAGCGTGTGCCCGACCTCCTGGCACATCACCATCTCCCGCCAGGCGGGGCTGTTGTAGGTCGAGGTGTTGAAGTACGTGTCGTTCACCTTGACCGTGCCCTGGGTGATGTGCGAGCCGCTCACCCAGATCTGGGCCACGCCGAGCCAGCCGGTGTTGCCATAGGTCGCGTTGCAGACCTCCACCCGGCCGGTCGTCGGCCGGCAGTTCCTCGGCTTGGTTCCCCCTGCGACGATCGTCGTGTCCAGGACGGCGGAGACGCTCCAGTCGCTCGACGTCGTGCCGAGGTACGCATCCCAGGCGGTGTTCACGTTGTCGCCGAGCTTCAGGGTGAACGGGTTGGCCGTCCGGGCCCAGTGGTAGCCGCCCCACGAATGGCTGGCCGCGGCCGCGCTCGGGAAGGCGACCGCGAGGGCGAGCGACGCGACCAGGACCAGGCCGCGCGGTGATCGTCGGGACATCGAATGCTTCCCCTTCCACAGTCTCCGAGGTGATCGGATGCTCCACAGTATCCGCCCGGGCGCAAGCCCACGATCCCGGGCGTAACTCGCCGTAGGCGGTTGGCTGGTTGCCTGACCGCCGCGCATCGGGGTTGGTCGCCACTCGCGTGAGATAAGGGGCCGTGCAGGGCGGCCGTGCAGACTCGCTGGATCCAAACCGCGGGCGGTCGAACCTTTGTTCGCGAGGTGACGTCCCCGGCCAGTCTCATCGTCGCTCAGGTGATTGACATATCCACTGTGTTTGGTATCTTCACTGCCGTTGTGAAGAATGTGAGATTAGTGAAGATTCGCGCCGCGCTGGAGCCGTGGGCGCTCGGCGTCATCGGCGCTCAGCCTGGCTTCGACGCGGCCTGGAGCGCGGATGCCGAGCTCCGCGTCGGGGGTCGGACGAGACCGGTCGTCGTCGAGGCCAGGCGACGCGTCGATGCCGCGACTGCCCACTCGCTGGTTGCGCTTGCCCGTCACACGCCTTCGGGCCGCCACTTCATCCTCATCGCCGAGCGCACGAGCCAAGGGGCACGCGAGGTCCTCGAGGCGGCCGGTGTCGCCTATCTGGACGGCCTCGGAAACGCGTCGATCCGACTCCCGGGCGTGTTCGTCCGGACTGGATCGTTCCCAGTCAGCGCGCTCATGCGCGATCGGCCGCTGATTCGGGCTCGGCTGGCCGGCAAGGCGGGCCTCGTCGCCCAGGCGCTCCTGCTCGATCGTGACCGGGAGTGGGGGGTGGTCGACGTCTCGGAACGTTCCGGGGTCTCGGTCGGACTCGCCCATCGTGTGCTGGTCCGCCTGGAGGACGCGGGCGTCATGGACGCGCGGGGCAGCGGTCCCCGAAAGGTTCGCCGCCTCGCGAACCCTGCCGCCCTCCTGGACCTGTGGGCGGAGGAGGAGAAGGAGACCGGCGTTCGGCGCAATGCCGCATATGCCCTGATGCACCCCGGACGCCCTGCTGCTGCGGTGTTTTCCGAACGCCTGGCAGCAGCTGGCATCGATCACGTGATCACCGGAACCGCGGCTGCCGCGATCCTCGCGCCCGCCCTCACCTCGATCCCGGTGGCGCATGTCCGGGTCACCGCTGCGGTGCAGCTGGGCGACGTCCTCGGAGCGCTCGATGCGCATGCCACCGGTGAGGGGGCGAACGTGGTGATCATCCAGGCTCAGGATGACCTCGAGCTGCGGTTTCGACGCCTGGTGAGCGGGATCTGGTTGGCCGCCAGCACGCGGGTCTACCTCGACGCACTGCGCGACCCGCGCCGGGGACGGGAACAAGCCCAGGCCTTCCGCGAATCGGCCCTGGGCTTTTGACCGTGGTGACGTTCGGTAACTACGACTCGCGCGTCACGGAGCTCTGCGAGCGGGCGCTCGTGACGGTCATCGGCAACGCCGGTTTCTGGGGGCGGCACCTGTACCTGGTCGGCGGGCTGGTGCCTCGCTACCTTGTGGACGCCGGGTCGCTCGTCGTGCCTGGGCACGTGGGATCGCACGACGTCGATCTCGCCGTGGTCCTTGCGATCGACCATTCGGCGGTGGGGCAGTACGAGACCCTCGAACGGAATCTCCGCGGCGCGGGATTCGTGCAAGCGTTGCGGCAAGGGGACCCGGAGTTCCGGTGGCGCCGGGACATCGACGACGCAAGTGTCGTCCTGGAGTTCCTGTGCGACACCGACGAAGTCGCGCCCGGTCGGATGTTCAAGCCCCGATCCGGGTCGGGCTCGAGGTTTCAGGCCTTCAACGTCAGGGGCGTCCGCCTCGCGGCCCTCGACTATCGACTCGTGGAGATCGAGGCCGATCGGCTGGATTCCGGTGGCCGCTCGAGAGTCACGTTCCGGGTAGCTGGATTGCTGCCCTTCGTCGCGCTCAAGATCTCGGCATTTGGGGACAGGCACCACCGCAAGGACGCCTATGACCTCGTCTATGCCCTCCTGAATTACGTCGGCGGGCCCGCAGGAGCAGGGCGCGCGATGGCAGCGAGCCCTGCGCCTGCGAAATGAAGCGGTTGAGGCCGTGCGCCTGGCCCTCGAGGCGTTCGATGGGGCGCGTGGGCCGACGTGACCACTGACCGAGCTCGATTCTCGCCGTCCCTCCGGGCGGATGCCCCAGGCGTGCTGTCTTGACAGCAAGCTGGTAAGCTGGCGCGATGAAGGTGACGATTGCGCTCGACGACCCCGAGCTCTATCGGGCGATCAAGATCGAGGCGGCCCGGAGGGATCGATCGGTCCGTGAGATCGTCGAAGAGGCGCTCGCGGAGTGGCTCGAGCGCCACGAGGACGCGGAGGACCGGGCCGCCGCCGAGGTCGCCCTGGCCGAGTACGAACGCGACGGCGGTGTCGCGGCCGACGAGTTCTTCGCGTCGATGGCGGCCGAGGTCCGTTCCCGCTACGGGTCCGACGGCGGCGCGTGAGCGAGCGGCGACCGTACCGCGTCGAGGTCGCCCCCGCCGCCCAGCGTGAGCTTCGGCGCCTCACGCCCGCCGATGCGGCGCGGCTGCGCGGGCCGATCCTCGCCCTTGGCCTCGAGCCGCGGCCATCGGCTGCGACGCGGCTCGTCGGTTCGGAACTCTGGCGGCTGCGGGTCGGCGACCTGAGGGTCGTCTACGCGGTCCGCGACCCCGAGTCGCTGGTCGTCATCCTCCGGGTCGCCGCCCGTGGCGCGCAGCCGTACCGCCGCCTTCGGGGGAGATGACGGGACGCCGGTGGCCGACTGCTCGCCGTCGGGCGACCGGCTCGCCGGCCGAGGCGCATCCCGCGCGCTGCTCGCGGCGCCCGCCATGGCGTCGCGGCCGTTTCGGGTACCCTGTCGAGGTGCGCCGCCGCGACGGATTGCCCAGCGCCCCGAGCCTCGGAGGAGGAACTGACCTGTGGCCAAGGTGACGATGCCCCAGCTCGGCGAGAGCGTCGCCGAGGGGACCATCGGCAAGTGGCTGAAGAAGCCCGGTGACCCGGTCGCCAAGTACGAACCGCTCGTCGAGGTGATCACCGACAAGGTGAACGCCGAGGTTCCCTCGCCGTATGCCGGCATCCTGCGCGAGATCCTCGTCGAGGAGGGCGCCACGGTCCCGAACAACGCCGAGATCGCGGTGATCGAGACGGACGAGGAGTCCGGCGCGACGACGGCGCCGAGCGCGGGTGCCGCCCCGGCCGCCGTAGCGGGCGCTCCGACTGCCGCCGCTCCGACAGGCCCGGCCGCGACGCCCGGGCCGGCCGCCGCGGCGCCCACCCCGCCTGCGCCCAGCGTACCCGCCACACCCGCGGCACCGCCCGTTCCCGTGGCCCAGGCCCCCGCCGCCGCGCCTCCAGCGGCCCCCGCCGGCCCCGCCTTCGGGCCGGCCGGCTCCGACGAGCGCGGCCCGGAGGAGATGGCCGGCACGGAGGCGCGGATGACCCCGGCCGTCCGGCGGCTCCTGCGCGAGCACGGCCTGACCGCGGCCCAGATCGTCGGCACCGGCCTCGGTGGCCGGATCAGCCGCGAGGACGTCATCAACTACGTCGAGAGCGTCCGGACCGGGCGGTCGGTCGGAGGCCAGGCGGTCGGTCGGACCTCCGCCCCCGCCGCCCCGGCCGCGGCTGCCACAGCCCCCACCCCGGCCGCGCCCGCGGCCCCGGCCCCCGCGGTCGCGGCCCACCCGGCCCCCGCCGGCGAGCGGATCGAGTTCCCGCCCGGCGCCGACGAGGTCCTCGTCCCGCTGACCCAGATGCGCAAGGGGATCGCGGCCCAGATGACCCGCGCCCTGGCCGTGCCCCACGCCTACGTCCAGCTCGAGGTCGACGCCACGAACCTCGTCCGGCTGCGCGAGTCGCTCAAGCGCGACTACCAGGCCCGCGAGGGGGTCTCGCTGAGCTACGTCCCGTTCGTGGTCAAGGCGGCCGTCGAGGCGCTCCGGCGCCACCCGACGTTCAACGCCCACTGGACCGAGCAGGGCCTGCTGGCCAGGCGCCGGATCAACGTCGGGGTCGCGGTCGCGGTCGAGGGCGGGCTGGTCGTGCCCGTCATCCGCGACGTCGACCAGCTCTCGATCAACGGGTTGAACCACGCGATCGCGGACGTCTCCGCTCGCGCCCGGGCGAACAAGTTCAGGGTCGACGACTTCGGCGGCAGCACGTTCACCGTCGACAACACCGGCTGGCTCGGCTCGAACATGACGATGCCGATCATCAACGTCCCCGAGGTCGCGAT
>JAJYMP010000740.1 GCA_021786915.1 Chloroflexota bacterium | reverse complement strand
TCGCCCCCGTTGTCCGCCGCGATGCCCCCTCGGCGGCTTTGGCGGCCAGGAACAAGCGCCGAGCCGCCTCGGCCCGGGGGCGCTCGCCGAGCTGTGGGGCGCAGCACGCGGCTTCTTCGATGTCCGCGAGAGAGATTATGCGTGGCTTCGCTCCTCGAGGCGACGGCGGTCCTCGGTCTCGAGCTGAAAGGTGCAGTGCTCGATGTCGAAGTCGTGGGAGAGGCAGGCCGAGAGCGCGTCGAGCGTCGCCGTCCCGTCGGCGCCCTCGGCGAGCACCACGTGCGCGGACACGACGTTCATGCCCGACGTGATCGTTCACGCGTGCAGGTCGTGGCAGTCCGCGACGCCTGGCGCCTTCAGGATGTGCTGTCGCACCTGATCCATGTCGACGCCCTTGGGCGTGGCCTCGAGGAGCACATCCGTGGCGTCGCGCAACAGCGCCACAGTCCGCGGCAGGATCAGCAGGCCGATGACGACCGATGCCGCGATGTCCGCGCCCAGACAATTGGTCAGTCCGATGACGATGGCCGCGACGACCACGGCCCCCGAGCCCGCGAGATCGCCCATCACCTCGAGGTAGGCGCCGCGCATGTTGAGGCTCTCCCGCTGGGCATCGCGCAGGAGGAGCAGTGAGACGCCGTTGGCGATCCCGCCGGCGACCGCGAACGCCAGCATGAGCCCCGACTCGACGTCCGGCGGTGACGACAGCCGCTGCCAGGCCACAAACAGAACGAAGGCCGCCACGCCGAAGAGCAAGAGTGCATTGCTCACCGCGGCGAGGATCTCCAGCCGCATGAAGCCGAACGTGCGGCCGTTGGAAGCGGGCCGCCCGGCAAACGAGATCGCGAGCAGGGCCATCCCCACCCCGGCAACGTCCGCCAGGACGTGGCCCGCGTCCGCCAGGAGCGCGAGGCTGTTGGCAAGGACGGCACCCGCCAGCTCGATCACCAGGACCGCGACGCCGACGAGCAGGACGCCGGTGAGCCGCCCGCGGTGCGAGGCGGCGGCGGACGAATGGTCGTGGGTCATCGATCGCGTTCGGCCGCGTGGGTCGCAGCGCCCAGAACCAGCTCGCAGGTGCCGCCGCCGGCCTCCCCGGCCACCGGGCCGCGGGGGCTACAGGCGATAGGCATCGAGCAGTTTCCGAATCGCCGGCGCGTGGAGGCTCGGGTCCACCTCGGCGGCCGCAGGCCGGGGCCGCACGCCGCGAGCACCATCCGTGGTGGTCGCTGGCTGCTCGACCCCGTCCGAGCCACCGCGGTAGATGAGGCCCACGGGCATCCGCCCTTGCGCTGCCTGTTCCGCGACGACACGGAAGGCTGACGCCCGGTCCGTCGGGTCGTAGGTGGCGTCAGCATCAACGTCAAAGAGCGATGCCTCCCACTCGGGATACGTGTCGTTGTAGTTGACGCACGGAGACAGGATCTCGAGGAACGCGAACCCTCGGCCGGAGCGGGCATGCTCCAGCGCCGCGGCGGTGAGCCGGTCGAGCTGCTGACTGCGGCGGGTGAAGCCCCGAGCGAGGAACGTCGAGCCTGCCACCGAGAGGCCCATCGAGATCGCGTCGAACGCGGTCGCGCCGTCATCGGATCGCGCTGAGGTGGGCGACCGCTGCCCCTTCGTGAGTCCGTAGATGGCGTTGTTCATGACGAGGTAGGTGAGCGGGACGTTCCGCCGGAAGGCGTGCACCAGGTGCCCCATCCCGATCGCATAGCCGTCCCCGTCGCCGCCGGCGGCGATCACGGTCAGCGACGGGTCCGCCAGCGCGACACCGGTGGCGCTTGGCAGCACGCGCCCGTGCAGCGCGTGGTATCCGTAGGTGCCCAGGTTGTTCTGGATGGTGCCGCTGCATCCGATGCCGGCCAGGATCATCGTCTCGTGGCGAGGGATGCCGAGGGTGTCGAGTGCGCTGTCGAGTGACGCCTGAACGCCGTAGTGGCCGCAGCCGGCGCACCAAATGGGCTCGGCGGGCGGATACGTGGCCGTCACCGGGACATCTCCTCTTCGGCCAGGATTCGGCTGACCAGCTCGCCCGGCCGGAATGGCGTGCCGTCATACTTGAGGACGCTCCGGAGCGCCTCGCGGGGGGCTCCCGCAGCGGCCAGGAGCTGGGCCATCTGCCCCTCCGCGTTGTGCTCGACGACGTACACCCTGGCATGCGACCGGATGAACTCGACCGTCTGCTCGGGCACCGGCCACACGGTCCTGGGCTGTAGGCAGGCGACTGGAACGCCTGCCACCGCCAGGCGCTCGGCGGCCTCGCTGATCACCCCGGTGGTCATGCCGACGCCCAGCAGGCCGATCGGCGCCGCGGGATCGCCCCACTCGCGGCCGGCCGGCAGCCGGTCACGGATCGCGTCCAGCTTGCGCCCCCGCTTGTCCATCATCCTGACCCGGTTCGCGGGCGCGGCCGAGACCAGGCCCCACTCGTTGTGCTCGTTGCCGGTCATCAGGGACATGCCACCGGGCGTGCCGGGCGCCGCCCACGGCGAGATGCCGTCGTCGGTGACGACGTACCGGCGCAGCTCGCTCAGCCCCTCGACCTCGGCGGCCGAAAGCCGCTTGCCGATGGTCGTCGTGGCCGTGGCGAGGTCGAACGGCTCGGACGTGGCCGAGTCCTGGCCGAGGGCCTGGTCGAGCGCGATGTACACCGGGCCCTGGAACTCCTGGGCGAGGTTGGTGGCGGCGATCGCGAGCGAGAAGCAGTCCGTCGCGTCGCCGGGGGCGAGCACCACCCGTGGGAAGTCGCCGGTCGAGCCGTGAGCGAGCATCCCGATATCGCCCTGCTCGGGCTTGGTCGGCATGCCCGTCGACGGGCCCGACCGCTGGCAGTCCACGATCACCAGCGGGATCTCCGCCGCGCCCGCGTGGCTGATGCCCTCCTGCATGAGGGCGATGCCGGGCCCGGAGCTCGCGGTCATCGAGCGGGCGCCCGTCATCGCGGCCCCGATCGCGAGGTTGACAGCCGACAGCTCGTCCTCTGCCTGGACGGCCAGCCCGCCGAAGGCCGGCAGGTGGGACTGCAGCCAGGTGAGGATCTCAGTGGCGGGCGTGATCGGGTAGCCCGCGAAGAAGCGGCCGCCGGCCGCCAGGAAGCCGAGCGCGATCGCCTCGTTGCCGGTGATCAGGAGCCGCTCGGCGCGCTCGACGGGCGCCAGGCGCCACGGCCCGCTCCCCGACGCGTACCCATGCTGCTCGGCGACCTCGAACCCGGTCTCGAGGGCGCGCAGGTTCGAACGGATCGCGCCGTCGCCGAGCCGCCTGAAGCGCTCGCGCAGCATGCCCACGGCCTCGTCGTCGGACAGGCCGACGATGCGGGCCACCAGGCCGAATGCGACGCTGTTCTTGAACAGGTCGCGGCGGTGGCTGTGGACCGCAATGCGCGCCAGCGGGACCTCGAGGACCGTCGCGCTGGCCGGCAGGAAGCCCGCCGGTCGCGGGCCGGCCGACGAGTCGAAGACGACGATGCCGTCGTCGGCGAGGCGGTGGCCCGTCCGCTGGATCGCCTCCTCGTCGAATGCGACGATGAGGTCCACCCGGTCGCCGAGGCAGCCGCGAGCCACGGAGCTGGCCCGCATCAGCGCGGCGGCATGGCCACCCTTGGTCCGCGACGCGACCTCGCGCGCGGTGTAGGTGTGGAACCCGCGCCGGCCGAGCAGCGTGCCCAGGAGGCTCACCACCGTGAGAGACCCGTCGCCGCCCTGACCGGCGACGAGCACGCCCAGATCGTCGACGAGGCGCGTCGTGGCCAGCGTCATCGCGGCATCCCTGCACTTCCTGCAACCGGATCGGCGGACCCGACCGCCGGTGCCGCCGATTCCCCGTCATCGGGCGGTGGCGGCGCCCCCGGGCCAGTGGTGTAGAACGTCTTGGGGTCGACCCAGCCCAGGGCCTCGCGCTCCGCGAGCGTCGGCATCAGCGCCGGGTGGGGGCGGTTGCGCTTCTTGTCCGAGGCCAGCTTCTCGAGCAGAGCCTGGCCGCGCGGCTCGTCGTCGAGCGGGCGCGTCTCCAGACGACCGGCGTCGATCGCCGCCTGCAGGGCCGCGTGGCCGCGCTCCGTGCGCACGAGCACGAACGTCCAGCCGTCCAGGCCAATCCCGCCGCAGGCGACGTCGGCGTGCTCCGCCGAGTAGTCGAGGCAGTACAGGCATGCGGGTCGGGCCCACTCGCGGAAGCGCTTCAGGGACGCGGTCACCGTCTCGCCGTCGTCGAGCCGGACCACCAGCTTGCCCTTGATGTTGATGTTCCGGATGCGCGAGCGGCCCACCCCGATGAGGTCGCCCAGCTGGTCGAGGCTCTCGTGGGTGAAACTCTCCGAACAGAAGAGCCCCACCACCAGGGAGATGTTCTGCCGGTACCAGGCCGCCATCTCGAGCTGGATGCTCGAGTGCTGCTGCAGACGGCCGGCGTCGACCTGGCAGGGGACGCCGACCACCGCGAGCGGCCGGACGTCGTCGCGCATCGCCTGCTGCAGGGCGAGCGTGTTCGGGGAGTACGTGTAGCGCGAGGCCGCGCACGAGAGCACATCATCGCGGGTCGTCGCCAGCTTGTGCCGCCCGACCTGGTTGTCGTCCGGGAGCACGTCGCCGAGCACCGCGCCACCGATGCTGCCGGTCTCGAGCCCGTGGACGATCAGCGTCGACACGACGCCCCCGTCCTGGGCTCGTCCCCGGATCTCGGAATCGGTCGTTCGCGCGTACAGCCCATAGCTGAACGCCCCGTAGCCCACATCCTGCGAGGGCTGGCGGGGCTCGAGGAGCACGGGCAGGTCGCGGTCCATTGGGCGCAGCACGCTGCACACGTCAGCGCACAGCACGCAGTCCACGCAGGCGGCGGACCGCGTCGCGACGGGCCGCTCGTCCGCGTAGTCGAACACGTCGACGGGGCAGATGGTCACGCACGCCGCGCAGCCGACGCACTTGCCGGCGTCGATGACCTGCTCGTTCAGGAAGTCGACGGCACGGAAGCCGCCCCGGTTCAGCTCCGTCCGCCAGGCGTACGGCCACTCGTGGGGATCGGCGCCGTCCTCGAGCATCGCCCGGTAGCGTTGGGTGACCCGCCTGGTCCGCGCGTCGCCGCGGCTTGCCCCGGGCCCGGCTACTGTGGTGACCTGCTCAGTCCGCCCGTCCGCGCGGGCCCCGGCGTCCTCCGGCGGGCGCTCGCGCGTGGCCGGGAGTTCGGTCGCAAGATCCACTTCATCAACCTCTCGGGCGGATGGACCGCCGCTTCGGCCGCCAAGTCGGCATCGCCTCGGTCGACGGAACGGCGCTGAGGGCAGATTGTACACATTCGGATCGCTTTTGTCTCCGCTACAATGCATGCTGTGAGCATTACGCGGTCATGCAGCCAGCTCGGCGCGGCCTCCGTGGCGGACCTCGGTGCCAGCCGCCCTCCGGCCGTGCGCACCCACCCGGAGCCTCGATGAGCCACCGGACCGACCACTACCGCGCCCTCGGCGTCCCGCCCTCCGCCACGCCAGCCCAGATTCGGCGCGCCTTCCGCTCGATCGCCCGGGCCTCGCATCCCGATGTCCATCCCGGCGACCCGGATGCGGAGCGGGGGTTCATGCGGGCCTCGCGCGCCTACGAGGTGCTGTCCGACCCGGCCCGCCGGGCCGTGTACGACGCTCGGCACGTCGCGGGCCGGTTCGCTGGGCCGGGGATGGGCGGCCAGGCGAGCTTCGCGGTCGACGAGGGGCCCGTCTACCACAGCGACCTCGGCCACCACAGCGACTTCTACCAGGCGGGCGACCCCCTCACCATCGCCGAGGCGGCGGCACTCGTCGGGCGCAACCCGTCCTGGCTGCGGCGTGCGGTGCGCGACCGGCGGCTGCCGGCCACCCGCGCCGACGGCCGGTACCTGCTTCGTCGACGCGACGTTGAGGGCTTGGACCGGACCGCGGCCCGGCGGCCCAGGCAGGGCTTCCGCGACTGACGAGCCCGACGGGAACAGGCCGCGGCAGGCGTCGAATCATGGATACAAAACATGTTTCGACGTGTACAATCCACGCCCACCGGGATTCGTCCCGATCTCCGGTACCAACCGTGCCGCAGTGGCCGGTGCGACAGCGGGCCCCGAGGGGCCATCAGGATCGGCGCCGACGGCAGGGGGCGTGTCTCCCCTCCGCACCGGACCGACCCGTCGCATCGCCTCCACGCGCGGCGTGACCCGCTCCTCCGGGAGGTCGCGATGCAGTTCACCGGCACAGAGAGGATCACCGCCGCACGTGACCGCGTGTGGGTGTTCCTCATGGACCCGAACCGGGTCGCGGCCTGCGGCCCGGGGGTGGAGTCGGTCGAGGTGGTCGACGCTGACCACTTCAGGGTGCGGGCGAAGGTGAGCGTGGGGTTCATCTCCGCCCGGTTCACGCTGGACATGGCGATGGCCGATCGGGTCGAGCCGGACGTCGCGGTGATCCGCGCCCGGGGCCAGGCGCCCGGGTCGGCCGTCGAGGGCCAGGCTCGGATGGTCCTGTCGGGCCAGCCCGAGGGGCCGACCGACCTTGCCTGGACGGCCGACGTGACGATCACCGGCACGCTTGCCGCGGTCGGCCGGCCGTTGATCGAGGGCACCGCCAAGAAGATCATCGCCCAGGTGTTCACGTGCTTCCGCTCGCAGCTCGAGGCTGGCGAGTGACGGCAAGGACGGGATCCGCGATGTCGCGCACGAGTCCCAGCATGCGTACAAAACGGTTGACATTGTCCACAGGACGTGGAGAATCGGACCCTCAGTGCGATTCCCGGAGGGAGCAGTGACGCAAGCCAGCAATCTGTTCCCGGCTGCGGAGGCCGGCTTCAGGACCATCCACCCCCGGACACGGGTCAAGCGGTCCCGCATCTCCCGCTGGTACCGCCGGCACGAGCGGGCGGTCCTCGGGGCTTCGGGGGTCATCGGGTTCTTCCTTCTGTGGCAGTTGGGCGCCTGGCTGGGCGTCATCGACCCGTTCTTCTTCAGTTCCCCAATCGCAGTCATCGTGGCGGGGATCGGCGACGTCCAGACGGCTGGGTTCTGGGCCGACACGAAGGTCAGCTTCTACGAGCTCCTCATCGGCAGCGTGCTGTCGCTGGGGTTGGCGATACCACTCGGAATCCTGATCGGCTGGTATCAGCGGCTCATGTGGGCCGTCGACCCGTGGCTCAACTTCTTCAACGCGCTGCCACGGATAGCGATGCTGCCGCTCGTGATCCTGTGGGTCGGCCTCGGCGTCGAGATGAAGATCTTCATCGTCTTCCTGGGGGGCTTCTTCTCGATCATCATGCCGACGGTCGAGGGTGTCCGGACCGTGGATCGTCAGTTCCTCGACGTCGCGCGCAGTTTCCGGGCCCCGCAGCGGCTGCTTCTCACCTCGATCGTGGTCCCGGCGACGATCCCGTTCATCGTCACAGGCGTCCGGCTCGCGGTGGGACGGATGCTGATCGGCGTGATCGTGGCCGAGTTGTTCGCTCAGACCGAAGGCCTGGGCGTGATGATCGCCCGGGCCGAGGCCGCCATGCGGAGCGACCAGATGATGTTCGGGATCCTGATCTTCACTGTCGCCGGGATCGTCACCACGGAGGCGGTGGGCATCCTCGAGCGGTACTTCCAGCGCTGGCGTCCCAGCACCGAAGAAGTCGATGAGGGCATGTGAGATGATCGACCAGAGCTTGGCCCTGAGCGCGCGGGGCGTCCGGATGGAGTATCGCGACCGTGCCACGCACACGGGCTTCGTCGCACTCGAGTCCCTCGACCTCGACATCCGGCAGGGCGAGTTCGTCAGCATCGTGGGCCCCAGCGGATGCGGCAAGACGACGCTGATCAAGATCGTGAACGGCCTCCTGCAGGCCACGGCCGGCGAGATCCAACTGCGAAAGACGGGCAAGGGCCGTGAAGACGCGATGGTCTTCCAGGACGCCGCGCTGTTCCCTTGGTTCACGCTGGTCGACAACGTCGCATTCGGCCTTGTGTGCTCGGGCATGGCTCGGAAGGAGGCCCGGCGGCGGGCCACCCCGTTCATTGAACTGGTCGGCCTCGACGGGTTCGCCGATAAGTACCCCTACGAGCTCTCCGGCGGCATGCAGCAGCGGGCGAACCTGGCCCGTGCGCTGGCCGTCGATCCGTCCCTTCTCCTGATGGACGAGCCGTTCGCCGCCCTCGACTCCCAGACCCGGGAGCTCATGCAGGCCGAACTGCTGCGCATCTGGAACGAGGCCAAGAAGACCGTCCTGTTCATCACCCATCAGATCGACGAGGCCGTCTACCTCTCCGACCGGGTGATCGTGATGAGCGCGAGGCCCGGCCGTGTGCTCGCCGACATCCGGATCGATATGCCTCGTCCGCGCGGCCTCGACATCAAGCGGACGCCGGAGTTCGTGCGCTACGAGGAGCAGATCTGGAGGCTGATCGCCAAGCAGATCCCGGCCGTCCAATCCGGGCCGGAGGCCTGAGCGATGACGACCCAAGTCAACGGGCAGCTCATGGCCGGCGAGCCGCGTGGTCTCGCCTCTCGCCTCCCGATGCCCAGCGAGCGCGTGTCATACGGGGTCGTCGGGGTCGTTGGTCTGCTGCTCCTGTGGCAGCTGGCGGCCTCCACGAACATCGTGCCCAAGACCCTGATGAGCTCCCCGTTGCTCATCTGGGACGCGCTCGTCACGGACCTGGGCAATGGTGCCCTGTGGCCGCACATCCAGACGAGCCTGACCGAGTGGGCACTCGGCATCGCGATCTCGGTCGGCATCGGCGTCCCGCTCGGCTTGGCGATCGGCATGTTCCGCCGGATCGACTACGTGCTCTCGGTCCTGGTGTCGGGGATCTACTCGACGCCGAAGGCCGCCCTCGCGCCGATGGTCATCCTCGTGGCCGGGCTCGGGTTGGAGTCGAAGGTCATCATCGTCGTGCTGCTGACGATCTTCTCCATCCTGGTCAGCACGGTCTCGGGCGTCCATGCGGTCAACCCGCGGCACTACGACATCACTCGCAGCTTCGGTGCCTCGAAGTGGCTGACCTTCCAGTCCGTCATCCTGCCCAGCACTGTCCCGTTCCTCCTGTCGGGCATCCGCATCGGCGCCGGCCGGGCGCTGGTCGGCCTCGTGGTCGCCGAGTTCCTCGCCTCGAACGAGGGGATCGGCTACTACATCAGCTTCAACGGGACCATGCTCAACACGTCTCGGGTGATGGTCGGCATCCTCCTCTTGGGAGCCTTCGGCATCGGGATGGGCGAGGCCGTCCGCGTGCTCGAGCATCGCTTCGACAAGTGGCGCGCCTCCATCCACTGACGCGCCAGCGCACCTGAGCCCGCCTGGTCTCCGTCCGCGCTCGCCGCCGGCCAGGGCCGACTCCTCCGCATGGCCTCGTCGCCGGCTTGGTCGCCGTGCGCCGAGGCCATCGGCATGCCCGGCGCACGAGGCGCTGACCGCGACCGGCGCTGCCCGCGACCGGCGCAGCGCCGGTCCACGCCGCGCCATGGCATCCCTGGCGGTGCAGGCCCGGCGCGCGCCGCGCCAGTTTGGCTTAGGCCGGCCCGCGCCAGGCGTTGCGCTAATGCACGTCCCGCCGGTCGCCGATTCCCGACGGTCGCCGGCTCGCCAGCCCCTCGCCCCGGCGGGCGCTCGCCCGGGCGGGCGGACCAGCGGGTGAGGCCCCTGATCGCGCTCGGGTGTCATCGCCAGGGCCTGGGCGCCCCGGCGGCCGCCTGCCAGTCTGGCTGGGCCGGGTGCACCCGGGGCGCCAGGTGGCCTGCGTGCCAGGCCTTGCTGGGGCGCCCCAGCTCCTGAGGCGCCCGACCACCACGGGGGCGCTCACGTCTACCGTCGCCGTGCGCTCGGCGGGTTGTGATCCGTCCGCCGCGCACTCGCGGACCGAAACGCCCCTGCGGGTCACCTGTGCCGCGACGGAATCGATGCGCGACGCATTGAAGGCACGGGTGCGGGCTCGGGCGGCCGCGGCCAGCGAGGGAGATCCTGTCGCTTGCCAGCGTGAAGGGACCAGCCTCTCGCCACGAGCATGGGACCATCGGGGCGGTCCGCTGACCGGGACGGACTGGATCATCGCGACCTCCG
>JAJYMP010000175.1 GCA_021786915.1 Chloroflexota bacterium | reverse complement strand
CTCCGCGCGCGAGCTCGCGGCCGTCCTGCCGATCTGCCGCTCCGAGGCCCGCGCGGCGTTCGGCGACGACGCGCTGTACCTCGAGCGCTGGCTGGAGGACAACCGCCACGTCGAGGTCCAGGTGGCCGTCGACCGCTTCGGCCACGGCGTCCACCTCTGGGAGCGCGACTGCTCGATCCAGCGCCGGCACCAGAAGATCCTCGAGGAGTCGCCCTCGCCCGCGATGACCGCGGCCGGGCGCCGGGAGCTGGCCGAGCGCGCGGTGAAGGCGGTGGTCGCGGCCGGGTACGAGAACGTCGGCACGCTCGAGTTCCTGGTGGACGGTGACGGCAACGCCTACTTCATCGAGATCAACTGCCGGATCCAGGTGGAGCACCCGGTGACCGAGATGCTCACGGGCATCGACCTCGTCGCCACGCAGATCCGCATCGCCGCCGGCGAGCCGCTCGGGTTCACCCAGGCGGACGTGCACCAGGACGGCCACGCGATCGAGTTCCGGATCAACGCCGAGGACCCGGCCCACGAGTTCCGGCCCGGCGCGGGCACCATCGAGCGGCTGAACACGCCCGGCGGCCCGGGCGTCCGCTTCGACAGCCACGCGTACACCGGCTACGACATCCCGCCGTACTACGACTCGCTGCTCGGCAAGCTGATCGTGTGGGGCCAGACCCGCGAGGCCGCGATCGCCCGCGGCAAGGCCGCCCTCGCAGAGCTCGTGATCGAGGGCGTCACCACCAACGTGGCGATCCACCGCGCGCTCCTCACCTCGGAGCCGTTCCTGGCCGGCCGCTTCACGACCAACCTGCTCGACCGCGTCGGCGCGGCGGCCTTCCTCGCGGCCGCGGAGCGCCCCTGATGCCCGTCCCGTCCAGCGCGCAGCGGCCCGGCCGCGCGTGCAGCCCTGCACACACCCGCCATCGTGCGTCGATCGCCGCCGCCTACGCTGCCGACGACCCCGCCAGGAGCCGCCCGTGACCGACCAAGCCATCCCGTCCGCCGACGTTCCGGCGACCCCCGGGACCGTCCACACCACGCGCGAGATCGAATCACTGATCCCGCACCGCTGGCCGTTCCTGCTCGTGGACCGGATCATCGAGTACGACCCCGACGCGAAGAGGATCGTGGGCATCAAGGCCGTGACCGCCACCGAGTGGTTCTTCGGGGGCCACTTCCCCGGGCTGCCGGTGATGCCCGGCGTGCTCCAGGTGGAGGCGCTGGCCCAGACGATGGCCGTCTACGTGGCCAAGCAGCCCGGCTTCGGCGACCGGATGGGGCTGTTCGCGGGCATCGATGACGTCCGCTTCAAGCGGATCGTGGTGCCGGGCGACACGCTCCGCCTCGAGGTCACGATGGAGAAGCTGGGCAGCCGCTTCGGCAAGGGCCGCGCCGTCGCCAGCGTGAACGGCGAGGTGGCCTGCGAGGGCCTGCTGTCCTTCATCATCCCGCCGGCCGGAGCGCTGCGATGACCCGCATTGCCGTCCTCTCGGACATCCACGGCAACCTCGCCGCCCTCGAGGCCGTCGCGGCCGAGATCCGTCGCGAGAAGCCCGATGCCGTCCTCGTCGCGGGCGACCTCATCCTCAACGGCCCCGACCCCAACGGCTGCGTGGACGCGCTGCGGCACCTCGAGTCCGAGGGCGCGCTGATCGTGTCGGGCAACACCGACATCGCGGTCGGCGACTTCGACTACGGCGCCGCCTACCCGCAGTACCAGGACGGCGTGCCCGAGGTGATCACCGCGGCCGCCGAGTGGGCCCACGACGAGCTGGGCGACGAGCAGCTGGACTGGCTCCGCCGCCTGCCGACCGAGCGCCGGATGCGGACCGCCGACGACACGATGGTGCTGGTGGTGCACGCGTCGCCCGGGTCCCAGACGCGCGGCTTCGACCAGGCGCTCGACGCGTCGGTGATCTACGAGCGCGCCGCCGGCACGGACGCCCGGGTCATCTGCGTGGGCCACACGCACGTCCCCGAGGTCCGCGACCTCGGCTGGAAGGTGATCGTCAACGACGGGTCGTGCGGCTACGTGTTCGACGGCGATCCGACGGCGAGCTGGGCGATGGCCACGATCGCCGACGGCAAGGTGGACGTGGTCATCCGCCGGACCGCCTTCGACGCGCTCTCCGTCGCCAGCGCCATCTCGGCGCGCGGCCTGCCGGGCGACGTGTACCGCGCGGCCACGGTGCGCACGGGGAAGCTCGTCCGATGAGCTGGAGCTGGCCCGAACGGCCCCGGCGCGTGGTCGTGACCGGGATGGGCGCCATCACCGCGCTCGGCAACGACGTGGCGACCACCTGGGACGGCCTGGTCGCCGGCCGCAGCGGCATTGCGCCGATCCAGGCGTTCAACCCGTCGCGCCTTGCCGTGCGCTTCGCGGCGGAGGCCAAGGGCTTCGACCCCTCGTCGGTCATGGACCGCAAGGAGGTCCGCCGCACGGACCGCTACATCCAGTTCGCGCTGTGGACGGCGCACCAGGCGGTCTGCGACGCGGGCCTGCCGGAGCGCTTCGACGAGGCACACGGGGAACGGGCGGGCGTGATCATCGGCTCCGGGCTGGGCGGCGTGCACACGCTGTTCGACAATGTGCTCGTGATGGGCCAGCGCGGCCCAGACCGGATCTCGCCCTTCTTCGTGCCGATGGGCATCGGCAACGTCGGCTCGGGACAGGTGGCCATCGCCACCGGCGCCACGGGCCCCAACTTCTCGACGGTGTCGGCCTGCGCGACGGGCGGCCACGCGCTCGGCGAGGCGTGGGAGACCATCCGGCGCGGCGATGCGGACCTCATGCTCGCGGGCGGCGTCGAGGCGGGCATCCACGAGGCGACGGTCGGCGGCTTCGCCTCGATGAAGGCGCTGTCCACCCGCAACGACGACCCGGCCGCGGCATCGCGCCCGTTCGACAGGGCCCGCGATGGCTTCGTCGTGGGCGAGGGGTGCGGCGTGCTCGTCCTCGAGGCGCTCGAGCATGCCGAGTCGCGCGGCGCCACCCCGCTCGCGGAGCTGATCGGCTACGGCGCCACGGCCGACGCCTGGCACATCACACTGCCCGCCCCGGGTGGGATCGGCGCGGTTCGCGCGGCACGGCGGGCACTCGACAAGGCCGGCCTCGACCCGTCCGAGGTGGACCACGTCAACGCCCACGCCACGTCCACGCTCGAGGGCGACAAGGCAGAGCTGGCGGCGATCCGGACGATCCTCGGGGACCATGCCGCGAAGGTGTCCGTGACCGCCAACAAGTCGATGCTCGGCCACACACTGGGCGCCGCCGGGGCCGTGGAGGCGATCGTGAGCGTCATGACGCTCCGGACGGGGATCGTGCCGCCCACGATCAACCTCGACGATCCCGACGAGGCGGCCGCAGGCCTCGACCTCACGCCCAACGTGGCGGCCAGGCGGGACCCGCGCGTGGTGCTGTCCAACTCGTTCGGGTTTGGCGGGCAGAACACGGCACTGGTCTTCCGGCGGTGGGAAGCATGAGCGACGAGCCCGTCCTGCCGGCTGGCGTCGGCTCGGCCGCCGGGGAGCATGCCGCCCAGCCCGGCTCCGCCACGCCGACCAACGGGATCGATCACGGGGGCCACGAGGCAGGCCCCGTGCCCGTCGGGCCCGGCGCAGCGGCGGGGCCAGCCCCCTCGACGTCCACCGCGGGCGGCCGCTCCCGCCCCCGAGACGGCGACCTGATGTCGAGCCCCGGCGAGGCCCCCGGCTTCCCCGTCCCGGCCGATTCCGGCGACGCCACGCTGCTGGCCCTGGTGGACCGGCTGGCGGCGATCCTCGAGCGGGGCGACCTCGCCGAGCTCGAGGTGAGCACGGGCGGCACGACGATCATCGTCCGCTCGCCCGCATCCGTGGAGCGCGCCGGGGCGGCGATCGCGTTCGCGCCGCCCGTGGACGGCGGCCTCGCATCCGGCGGGGCGCCCGTCGCCGTGGCCGGCGCACCAGCCGCGTCGCCCGCCGCGCCCCCGGTCCGGCCGTCGGTGAAGGCGCCGCTCACGGGGATCTTCTACGGCGCCCCGTCGCCCGGCGCCACGCCGTACGTGTCCGTCGGCGACCACGTCGCCGTCGGGCAGATCATCGGCCTCATCGAGGCGATGAAGCTGTTCAACGAGATCAAGAGCGACCTCGCCGGCAGGGTGGTGCGCCTCTGCGCCGACAACGGCCAGCTCGTGAAGGCCAAGTCACCACTGATCGAGGTTGAGCCCGCATGACCCCCGTCGCGTCCCCCCGCTCGGTCCGCATCACCGGCTGGGGCCGCTATGCGCCCGCACAGGTGCTCACCAATGCCGACCTCGAGCGCATGGTGGACACCTCCGACGAGTGGATCGTCAGCCGCACCGGCATCCGAGAGCGCCGCGTGGCGGCCGCCCACGAGACCAGCGCCTCGATGGGCGCGGTGGCCGGGCTGCGGGCCATCCGCACGGCCGGGCTCGACCCCGACGACATCGACGTGATCATCGTGGCGACCCTCACCCCGGACTACTGGATGCCCTCAACGGCCGCCCTGGTCAAGGAGGCGATCGGCAACACCCGTGCCTACGCCTTCGACGTCGCGGCCGCCTGCTCGGGGTTCGTCTACGGCTACGCCACGGCGTCGGCCTACCTCGCGTCGGGCATGGCCCGCAATGTGCTCGTGATCGGCTCCGAGCTGCTCACCCGGTTCCTCGACTACAGCGACCGGGGCACGTGCATCCTGTTCGGCGACGGTGCCGGCGCGGTGGTGCTGTCGGCCAGCGACGAGCCGGGGGCGGCCGTCGGCATCGAGCTCACCACGGACCCGCAGGGCGCCTACATGATCTGGCTGCCCGCCGGCGGATCCAAGGCGCCGTCATCGCTCGAGACGATCAGCCGCGCCCAGCACAAGATCCGGATGGAGGGCAAGGAGACCTACCGCTTCGCCACCCGGACGCTCGCCTCGACCGGTCTGGCGGCGGTGACCAAGGCGGGCTGGACCCAGGCCGACGTGGACCTGATCATCCCGCACCAGGCGAACATCCGGATCATCGAGGCCGTGGCCAGGGGCCTCGACCTGCCGATGGACCGGTTCTTCGTCAACGTCGACCGCTACGGCAACACGTCGGCTGCCTCGGTGCCGATCGCGCTGGCGGAGGCCGTCAACTCGGGCCGTGTCCAGCCCGGCGACAAGCTGGTGTTCATCGCCTTCGGCGCCGGGTTCACCTCCGGTGCCGTCGCGCTCGAGTGGACCGCTGACCCGGCGCGCGGCCCGATCGGCGAGGCTGCGGTGAACCCCGAGGACGTCCACGTCCGCCAGCCCGTGGACTGGGACTCCGTGGACCCCATCCCGCCCGCCCTGGCCGATATCCTCGCCCGGCCGCTGCCCGGGCACCTCGACCTCTCCGACGTGGCGCCCGGCGAGCCCGCCCACGCGGCCCACACCCCTCGCTGACACCTGGCCCAGGCGCTTCCGCCAGCCCGGCCCAGCCTGCCCCAACTCGCCACCCACCCAGGAGGACCCACCGCCATGCTCGACCTCTCCGGCAAGACCGCGCTGGTGACCGGAGGCTCGCGCGGCATCGGCCGGGCGATCGTGCTGCGCCTCGCCGCGCAGGGCGCCGACGTGGCGTTCAGCTACAAGGGCAACGCCGCTGCCGCGCAGGCCACGGCGGGCGAGGTGGAGGCGCTGGGGCGCCGTGTGCTCGCCGTGCAGGCCGACGCCCGCTCGCAGGAGGGCGCGGAGGGGCTGGTCAAGGGCGTGCTCGCGGAGTTCGGCAAGATCGACATCCTGGTCAACAACGCCGGCATCACGCGCGACAACCTGATCATGCGGATGGGCTCGGACGAGTGGTCCGAGGTCCTCGAGACCAACCTGTTCGGCGCCTTCTACGCGCTCAAGGCGGTCACCCGGCCGATGCTCAAGGCACGCGGCGGGCGGATCATCAACATCACCAGCGTCTCGGGCCAGGCGGGCCAGACTGGGCAGGCGAACTACTCGTCGGCGAAGGCCGGCCTCATCGGGCTCACCAAGGCCGCCGCCCGTGAGCTCGCCTCCCGCGGGATCACGGTCAACGCCGTCGCGCCCGGCTTCGTGCTGACTGAGCTCACCCAGGACCTGCCGCAGGCGCTCATGGACGAGATCACCGCCCGCACCCCGCTCGGCCGCTTCGGCACCACCGAGGAGATCGCCAACGCCGTGGCGTTCCTCGCGTCGGACGAGGCGGGGTACATTACCGGGCAGGTGCTCGCCGTCGACGGCGGACTGGTCATGATGTAGGTCGGCCTCGGTCGTCCTCGCGCGACCGCCAAGCTGCAGGCGCCTCCTCCGCTACCCCAAACCAACCGCCCGGAGTCTCCCACGTGCCCTTCACCGTTGAGGCCACGGCGATCCCCGAGGTCCTCCTGGTCCGACCCCGCCTCTTCCCCGACGAGCGGGGCTGGTTCGGCGAGGTCGTGCGCACGGACGCCTTCGAGCCGCTGGGCCTGCCCACCCGGTTCGTCCAGGTCAACCAGTCGCGCTCCTCCCGGGGCGTCATCCGGGGACTGCACTTCCAGTGGGAGCCGCCTCAGGGCAAGCTCATGCGGGTGGTCACGGGCCGGGCGTTCATGGTGGCGGTGGACATCCGGCCGGGTTCTCGGACGCTGGGCCAGCACGTCGCGGTGGAGGGATCGGCCGACGAGCCGCTGCTGTTCTGGGCGCCCGCGTCGTTCGCAAGGGGCTTCTGCGCGCTCTCAGACGTGACAGAGGTCGAGTACTTCTGCACGAGCGCGTACAATCCGCCTCGCGAATCCGCTATCCGGTGGAATGATCCGGACATCGGGATCGCGTGGCCGATCGCAGCTCCGCGGCTATCGGCCAAGGACGCGGCGGCTGGCACGCTGGAGGATTGGCTTGCTCGGCCGGAGTCGCGCCCCTTCGCCGTCAACGAGAGGCGCCTCGCAGGAGACGCCCGCGATTAGTGTCCGCCGTCGGAGTGATTAGGTACTTTTGGGGGGGTTTCAGTGAGGTATCCGAGCCCGATAGGGTCAAGGCTGGCCACGCTGGCCGTGCACACGAGCGACCGAGCCCAGGCGCTGAGAGGAATATATGAGGCGTAATTCCGCCTGGCTTGCCGCTGTTCTCTCGTTCGTCTTCCCCGGGCTGGGCCATGCGTACCTCGGTCGGCGACGAGCGGCGCTCGTGTTCGCCCTGCCAGCACTGGTCACCACGTTCGCGATGGCGCTGAACCTCCTGACCGGCGTGGTAGGGGCGCTGGCCTTCGCGATCACGCCGTCCGGGTCGCTGACGTGGCTGGTCCTGATCGCCCTCACTGGCATCTGGCGGATCATCGCGATCGCCGATGCCGTCCTCGTCGCGCGGCGCGCGGGGGACCCGCATGCACTCGGTGGCCTCGTCGTCGGCGTCCTGTGCATCGGGCTCGTGGTCGGCATGCACGGGCTGCCCGCCTACTACGCGTACTCGGTCTTCGACGCCTCCTCGTCGATCTTCGTGGGGCGGAACCCCGATCAGGCAGGCGGGACGCCCGGCGCCTCGTCGAGTCTGGATCCGTTGGCCAGCGCCGTCCCATCTGATATCGGCTACAACGCCACGCCGTTCGCGACGCCGCCCACTGCTTCGTCACGGATCACGATCCTGTTCACGGGGATCGACTCGGATCCGCGGCGCACTGAGGCCCTGACCGACACGCTGCTGGTCGTGAGCGTCAACCCGAAGGATGGATCGGTCACCATGGCAAGCATGCCGCGCGACGTCTCCAATTTCCCCATGTACAACGGCACGACATACACGGGCAAGATCAACTCGCTCATGACCTGGGCGGCGGGCCACCCGCAGCAGTATCCGGACGGCCCGTTTCCCACGCTCATCCATGAGTTAACCTTCCTCATGGGCGTGCGGATCAACTACTACGCGGCCGTCAATCTGGGCGGGTTCCGCCAGATAGTCGACCTGGTGGGGGGAGTGACCGTCGACAACCCCAAGGTCATCAATGACCCGGCGTATGACTGGCTCGACGGGACGAGTGGCTTCTACCTGCCCGCGGGCACCGTCACGTTGGACGGCCGGACTGCTCTTGCCTATGTCCGCTCCCGCCAAGGCGTCGGCGACAATGATTTCACGCGTGCGCGACGTCAGCAGCAGCTGCTGCTCGCCCTGCGCGCGAAGCTGACGCAGCCGGGCATGCTCCTCAAGCTGCCGGACATCCTGAACGTGGCCAAGCAGACGGTTCGCACCGACCTCCCGACGTCGCGGTTCGAGGACTTCGTCAACCTGGCGCAGAACATCGACACCTCGAAGGTCCAGACGTTCGTCCTCGGGCCGAACGTCTACGCCAGTCAACCGCCGATGTCGCAGACCGGTGGCGTCTATGAACTCGTCCTGGACATGGCCCGGATCAAGACGTGGTCCATCGCCCAGTTCGGGGCCGACAGCACCTATTCCCCGGCCCCCTGATGGTCCGCCGGCGGCTGATCCTGTTCCGCTCGGGGCTGCTCCTCGGGGACGTCGTCGCAGCGGTTGCGCTGTTCGCGATCGTCTCGATGGCCAGGTTCGGCGACGGCTGGTCGACCGCCTGGCTGGTCGCAGGCGCGCCTTGGTGGGCGTGGGCCTTCGCCTACGGCATCATCTGGGCCGCGGCCGAGTGGCTGTTCGAACTGGACCGGCCTCGAGCCCGGTGGACCATGCTCGGCGAGATCGTCGACGTCATCCGGGCGGCGATGCTCGTGGCCGTGTCCTTGTTCAGCCTGCTGTTCCTGTTCCACCTGCCGGACGTCAGCCGACTCTTCCTGCTCGGCCTGCTCGGCAGCCAGCTTGTGTTCTCGATCGTCCAGCGGCGCGGGCTGCGCCTGTTCATGGCGTTGCTGCAGCGGCGAGGCCTCGGGATGCGTCACGCCCTCGTTCTTGGGACGGGGCCGGAAGCCCTCCGCCTCGCCGATCGGCTGGAGCGCCACGCGGCGCTCGGCTATCACGTGATCGGCCACCTCGGCACAGGCGCCCCCGGAATGCGGCGCCCCCTGCTCGGCTCCCTCGAGACGGTGCAGGAGACCATCCATGGCACAGTGATCGACGAGGTCGTGGCCGCCCTGACCGAGACAGAGGCGGTGTACCTCGAGCCGGTGACCGCGCTCTGCCGCGAGGAGGGCAAGACGCTCCGGATCATGCTCGCTGGTGGCGTCGTGCCCGTCGGCAGCGGCCGGATCGAGTCGTTCGACGGCACCGAGTTCATCACCATCGAGACTGGGCCCGACCGCATCCTGGGCCTGCTGGCCAAGCGCGTCGTCGACGTCATCATCGGCGGCCTCGTCGTGCTGGCTCTGCTGCCGTTGATGCTCGTCATCGGTCTCGCCATCTACCTCGACGACCCCGGACCCATCCTCTTCCGCCAGGCCCGTGTGGGGCTCCACGGGCGAACGTTCCGCATCGTGAAGTTCCGGTCGATGGTCGTCGACGCCGAGGCCCAGCTGGCCCAACTCGCCGCCAGCAACGAGGTGAGCGGCCAGGCGTTCAAGATGTCGCAGGATCCGCGAGTCACCCGGGTCGGCCGGTTCCTGCGTCGCACGAGCCTCGACGAGCTCCCGCAGTTCTGGAACGTGTTCCTCGGGCACATGAGCGTTGTCGGTCCGCGCCCGCCGCTGCCCGACGAGGTGGTGGGCTACGACCTGTGGCATCGGCGGCGGCTGTCGATGAAGCCCGGGATCACGGGATTGTGGCAAGTCTCCGCGCGCCTCGAGGAGGAGTTCGATCGCTGGGTGGAGCTCGACCTCGCATACAGCGACCGCTGGTCGCTCTGGCTTGACCTCAAGATCATGCTGCGGACCGTTCCCGCGATGCTTTCCGGGCGATGACGTCATGTGGCGCAACGGAGGCGGGCTCGCGAACGGGCAGTGCGTCGTCTCGACGGCGCCTGAGCCGATGAAGAAACGGGCCTCGTATGTCCGCCATCTACAGCGCAATGGCTCCTCACCTGAGGGCGACGCAGCAACGCCGCCGGGAGCTGAGGCCGGCTCAGCCTCGTGCTAGCGAGGCGGGTGGTCACCTTTACCGAACACGCGAAGACGGCAACAGGCTCCACGTCGTGCCTTGCAGGCGTACGTTCA
>JAJYMP010000356.1 GCA_021786915.1 Chloroflexota bacterium | reverse complement strand
CCCGGCATCGCGCCACACGCCCGCAGACTGGCGCCGGGCGTGGCATCCTGCCTCACCGTGAGCACTGAGCACGACCCCCAGCATTCCGCCCCGACCCCGAGCCCCTGGACCGTCCGCAGCGGCCGCGTGGCGATGCGACCCGAGGCGGCCGAGCGCATGGGCGGCCGTCGCGCGACCGAGGACGAGAAGCTCCTCGCGCCGCGCCCGGCCGGACGCCCGGCGTTCCTCGAGGAGGACACCTGGCGCGTCCTGCGCATCCTCTCGGAGTTCGTCGAGGGGTTCGAGGCGCTCGCGGGCGTCGGTCCGGCCGTGGCGGTGTTCGGTTCGGCGCGGAGCAAGCCGGACAGCCCCGCGTACGCGCTCGCGCGGCGGATCGGGGGCGACCTGGCGCGGGCCGGCTTCGCCGTGATCACCGGTGGCGGCCCCGGGGCGATGGAGGCCGCCAACCGCGGCGCCCACGAGGCCGGCGGCCTGTCGATCGGCTGCAACATCGAGCTGCCGCACGAGCAGCACCTCAACCCCTACGTGGACCTGTCCATCTCGTTCCACTACTTCTTCGCCCGCAAGACGATGTTCGTGAAGTACGCCGACGCGTTCGTGATCATGCCCGGCGGCTTCGGCACCCTCGACGAGCTGTTCGAGAGCCTGACCCTCATCCAGACCGGCAAGATCCGCAACTTCCCGGTGGTCCTCATGGGCCACGCGTACTGGGACGGCCTGCTCGACTGGATGCGCGCGGTCCAGCTGCCCGCAGGCGCCGTCGCCGAGGGCGACATCGACCTGCTCCAGGTCACCGACGACCCGGCCGAGGCGGTGTCGATCATCGCCGCGTACGCGAAGGCCAACGGCATCGAGAGGTGACCGACCTCGCCGAGCCGCTGCCGGGCGTCGTCCCGGCGCTCCGGACGAGCCCACTCCGCGGGTACGCGCTGTACCTGGTCGCCGCGTTCCTGTTCTCGCTCAACGGGACCGTGGCCAAGGCGGCGCTGGAGACGGGGGTGGACGCCCTGCGCCTCTCGCAGCTGCGGACCACGGGCGCCTTCCTGGTGCTCCTCGTGTTCGTCGCGTTCACGCGGAGGTCGGCGCTGCGGCTCCGACGCGGCGAGCTCCCGCTGCTGCTCGTGTACGGGGTCTTCGGCGTCGCCGCGACGCAGTCGCTCTACTTCGTGTCGATCTCGCGGATCCCGATCAGCATCTCCCTGCTGATCGAGTTCACCTCGCCCATCGTGATCGCGCTCTGGTTCCGCTTCCGCCTCGGCCACCCGACGCGCCCGGCTGTGTGGGTCGGGCTGCTGGCGGCGCTCATCGGCCTCGCCGTGGTCGCCCAGGTCTGGCAGGGTTTCGGGCTCGATGCGATCGGGGTCATCGCGGCGGTCGGGGCGATGCTCGCGCTCGTCGTCTACTACCTCAGCGCCGACGCGCAGGTCCGCGGGCCGTACCGTCGCGACCCCGTGTCGCTCACGATGTGGGGCATGGGGGCCGCCGCGCTGTTCTGGGTGGTGGCCCAGCCGTGGTGGTCGTTCCCCTGGGCGTCGATGGCGGGGAGCACCACCGTCCCCGGGACGGGCGCCGTCGCCTGGCCGGTGCCGCTGCTCGTGGGGTACGTGGTCCTGCTCGGGACGGTGGTGCCGTTCTCGCTCGTGGTGGGGTCGATGCAGCACCTGCGCGCGTCGCAGGCGTCGGTGGTGGGCATGACCGAGCCGGTCATCGCCACTGCCATCGCATGGCTCGTCCTGGGCGAGGTGCTGACGCCGGTGCAGCTCGTCGGGGCGGCGATCGTCCTGGGCGGGATCCTGGTCGTCGAGCGGAATCGCTAGCTGCCCGGCGCCAGGCGCGGCGGGGGCTGGCCGGCGAGCCGACGGCACCCATACGAGAACGACGCGATCGCTGGGGCCGGGGGCTGCGTCGCTTCCGTCGGTCGCCAGAGCTCTGGGGGGCTCCGACATGTTGCCGCGTCATCCGCTGCCGGCGGGGAGGAGAGCACCGGTCTCGGATGCCACGCATCATCGGACGAGCGGTCTCAGCAGCCGAGATGAGAGGTTGGTCATCGGCCGGCCTCCAACCGGCTCAGCGCGGGACCGCGACCTCCACCACGCCCTCGGGCGAGACGCGGACGCGGTAGTAGCGGAACCGACGGACGCGGGTGAGCCTCCGTGCGTCCGCCTTCTTGCCGGGCGGGTCCTCCTTGGGCTCCCGACCCGGCGGGGACCACGTGGGGACGTAGTCGCCATCGGGGAGCAGGCCGCCCGTGGTGGGCATCTGGACGGGCTCGCCGGTTGACAGGTCGAACCGCCCGTTGTGCAGCGGGCAGCCCACGACGCACCCGGCGAGCTCGCCGATCGAGAGCGGCGCCGCCATGTGCGGGCAGCGGTCGTCAACGGCGGCGATCCCCGACGACGTGTGCGCCAGCAGCACGTCGACGTCGCCGAACGTCACCCGCCGCATCGCCCCCGCCGGCAGCTCGGCCAGCGGGAGCGCCGGGGCGAAGGGCGCGCCGTCCGACCCGGGTGCGAGCAGCGGCGGCGGGAACGCGAGCACGCTGGCCATGGTGGCGGCCTCAGTCGAGGGCCGTGTGGCTGGCGGCCTCGGCGATGTTGGCGCGCCCTTCGCCAGTCGTCGAGGACACCGCGGACGCGGCCCGGGGGGCGTGCGTCTGCCGGAGCGGGATCTCGTGGAGGAACACGGTGGCCCCCAATGCGGCGATGGTCGCGCCCACGCCCAGCCACATGCTGTTCGCGATGGCGATGGTCAGCGCACTGTGGAACCCCTCGACGAACAGCGGCTGGACCTGCGCCGGGACCTTGGTCAGGAAGTCCATCGCGGTGCTGGCGCCCACTGGGTTGGTGAGCGCTCCGAGGTCGAAGCCCGACGGCGCGGCGGCCGGGACGAACGCCGCGGGCACGCCGCGATTGACGATCTCGCTGCGCAGCAGGTCCCACGTGAGGTTGTTGCGGAACAGCGTGAACGCCATCGTGAGCCCGACCGTGGTCCCGATCTGCCGGAACAGCGTCAGGTCGCTGGTGGCCGCGCCCAGCTCGTGGAACGGCACCGAGTTCTGGACGACGATGGTGAACACCGCGAACGTCGGTCCGACGCCCAGCCCGGTGATGAACATCCAGGACCAGAGCATCGCGTCGGAGGTGTCGGCGCGGAGCTGCGTCATCAGCGCCAGGCCGACGATGAGGAACACCATGCCGATCAGGAGCACCGGCTTGTAGCGTCCCGTGCGGGCCACGATCTGGCCCGAGGCGATCGAGCTCAGGATCAGGCCGCCGAGGAACGGCAGCAGCTTGTAGCCCGACTCGGTGGCGCTGGCGCCCTGGACGACCTGGTAGTACAGCGGCAGGAAGATGATCGCGGCGCCGAACCCGAACGTCGCGAGGAAGATCGCGACCATGGAGGCGCTGAAGGTGCGGTTGCGGAACAGGTGGAGCGGGATGATCGGCTCCTCGGTTCGCGCCTCGACGACCACGAACGTCACGATCAGCACGATGCCCAGGCCGATCAGCCCCCAGATCCAGGGGTTGCCCCAGTTGCCGTCCTCGGCGATGGTGAGCGCGATCAGGATGGGCACCAGGCCGCCTACCAGCGTGGCGCTGCCGAGCAGGTCGATCTTCGGCCGGGCGCCCTCCTTGCGCACGTTGGGCAGCAGGGCCGTGATCACGACCAGGGCGAGGATGCCGATCGGCACGTTGACGTAGAAGATGGCGTGCCAGCTGAAGGTGTCGGTCAGGAACCCGCCCAGGCCCGGGCCCAGCAGGAACGCGATGCCGAAGACGGCGCCGAAGAGGCCCTGGTACTTGCCGCGCTCGGCCGGGGTGAACAGGTCGCCGATGACCGCGAGCGCGATGGGGAACAACGAGCCGGCGCCCAGGCCCTGGATGCCGCGGAACAGGATCAGCTGCCACATCGACTGGCTCAGGCCCGACAGCGCGGAGCCCACCAGGAACAGCACGATGCCCAGCAGCAGCATCGGCCGCCGGCCGTACAGGTCCGACAGCTTGCCGTAGACCGGGACGGTGACCGTGCTCGTGAGCAGGTAGGCCGTCACCACCCAGGTGTAGTAGTCGGCGCCGTTGAGGTCGCCCACGATCCGCGGCAGGACCGGACCCACGATGGTCTGGTCGAGGGCGCCGAGGAACATCGCGAGCAGGATGGCGGCGAGAATCTCGAACTTCGTCCGCCGCGCCAGCCCGAGGGCCGGGTCATGGGCGATGTCCGGGGTCTCCGGGCCGTCGTCGAACGGAAGGGCTTCCAAGATTCTTCCTTTCTGGATTGCCGCCACGCGGGCGGGGTGGGACGCTGGCCCTCAGGGGGATGGCTGGGTGGCGCGGGCGTGCGGGGGCAGGTGCGTGCGCAGGTGGGGCTCGAGGTCGCAGAAGCGCTCGGGATGGCTGGCCATCTCCGCCTCGACGGACGCACCGATGTCGGCTGCCGCCGCGGAGAGGCGCTCAAGCTGGGCGTCGTCGAGGCGGGCGAGCGCCCGGATCATGACCTCGTTCTTGACGAGCTCCACGTCGTCCACGAGGTCCAGGCCGGCCTTCGTGGGGCGGACCAGCACCACGCGCCGGTCGTCCGGGACGCGGACCCGCTCAACGAGCCCGCGCTCCTCCATCCGGTCGATGATCCCAGTGGCGTTCGACATCGACGCGTCCAGGATGTCCGCGAGCCGGCCCATCGGCATGGCCTCGTGGTGGCGGAGCAGCGTGAGGACGTTGAAGTGCGTCATGCTGATGCCCAGCCGGACCAGGCGCTGCGAGCCGGCGCAGCGAAGCGACCCGACAGCGACGGCCAGGCCGGCGAGCACGGTCTCAGCGGCCTGCCGGCGTTCGGCGGTGGGATCAGATTCGACAGTTGTTTCCATTGCCTGAAGTATTTACTCGACACGAATAGTTCTGTCAACCAGAAGGGCCCCGCGCCCGAGAAGGGAGCACTGATGCGCTTCTCGCTGATGATCGAGCCGCAGCAGGGTCTGACGTACGCGGAGCAGCTGGCCATCGCCCGACGGGCCGAGGCTCTCGGCTTCGAGACGCTGTTCCGGTCGGACCACTACGAGAGCTTCCCGGGTGAGGCCGGCAGACCCACGACGGACGCCTGGGCGGTGCTCGCGGGCCTCGCGCGCGAGACGTCCACGATCAAGCTCGGGGCGCTCGTGTCGCCGGTGATGTTCCGGACGCCGGGCAACCTGGCCAAGGTCGTGGTGACCGTGGACGAGATGTCGGGCGGGCGCATCGAGCTGGGCCTGGGCGCGGGCTGGCACGATCACGAGCATGTGGCCCACGGGCTCCCGTTCCCGCCCATCGAGGAGCGGGCGGAGCGCCTGGAGGAGACGCTCGAGATCCTCCACGGGCTCTGGGAGGGCCCCGACGGCTGGTCGTTCGCGGGCCGCCACCACACCGTGGAGGACGCGCTGTTCCGGCCGAAGCCGGCGTCGCTGCCCGGCCGGGACGGCGGGCGGCCGAACCTCATCACCGGCGGCGGCGGCTCGCCTCGCGCGTTCCGGATCGCCGCTCGCTACGCCGACGAGTTCAACCTCTCGTCGTCCAGCCCGGAGGTGGCGGCCGAGAAGTACGCGGCCCTCGACGCGGCCTGCGAGGCGATCGGCCGCGAGCCCTCGAGCCTGACCCACTCCACGATGGCGGGCGTGCTGCTCGGGCGGGACGAGGACGAGCTCCGGCGCCGCGAGGCGGCCATCGCGGACCTGCTCGGCGGGGCGGGCGGGGACTTCGACGCCTGGTTCGCCGTGCGCAAGCCGCGCTGGATCTACGGCGGGCGTGACCAGGCCCGCGAGGCTGTGGCGCGGTTCGAGGCGGCGGGCGCAGAGCGGCTCATGCTCCAGGACTTCCTGCCGTGGGACCTCCCGATGATCGACCTCATGGCGGAGCTGCTGTTCTGATGGGCACGGTTGAATCTGCGACTGACCCTGCGGCGCTGCTCGAGGAGGAGGGGCGCCTGGCGCTGCCCTCGCTGGACGAGGCCGACGCCATCGCGATCGGGAGGCTGCTCCTCGCCCGCGCCCAGGCGCGGTCGCTCGCCGTCACCATCGAAGTGCGGCGCGTGGGTCGGGTGGCCTTCCGGGCGGCCCTGCCGGGGACGTCGCCCGACAACGACGTGTGGATCGCTGGCAAGGCGGCCGTGGTGGAGCGATTCGGGCACTCCTCCTGGTACGTGCGCCAGCGGTACCTCGCCGAGGGCACGACGTTCGAGGCGGCAACAGGGCTCGGCCGGCCCGCCTACGCGCCGTATGGCGGCGGCTACCCGCTGGCCGTGCGCGGGACCGGGGTCGTGGGCGTGGCGCTCGTGTCGGGACTGCCCCAGGAGCGCGACCACGCGCTCATCGTCGAGGTGCTCGAGGCCTACCTGGCGGGCGAGCGGGCGTAGTCGGCGCAGGCTCCGGCCTGGTCCGGCCCTCCGGCCCTCCGTCGGTCCGGTCCGGCCCGGCTCGGCCCCCGATGGCCGGGTTCGCCTGGTCAGGCTTCGGCTGCCCCCTGGCGGCAGCCGTCAGATCGGCGAGTCCGCCACGTCTGCAGCACGCAGGTATCGCGGGTCATCGCGGCGGATCGGATCCGGGTTCGTCCCGCGGGCCGCGGCGATGGCCAGCGTCAGGAGCTGCAGCGGGGCCGCGGCGCCCAGCAGCGCCGCCGCCTCGTTGGGGAGCTCGGGCATGTCGGGCACGACGATGCGTCCGGCCGGCGTCAGGGTGTCCGGGATCAGCACGGCCGCCTGCTCGCCGAGGATCGCCCCCGGCCTGATGCCCACCACCGCCGCCGCCGCCAGTGCCTGGCGCGCCCGCGCGGCCCGACGCTCGATGGCGCCGCGCTCGAGCAGCAGCAGCACCAGGGCCGTGTCGGGGCCGGTCGCGGGCAGGTGGCCGTGGAGGAAGGTCTCGAGGGCGCGGGCAGTGGTGGGCAGCCAGGCCGCCTCCTCCACCTTGAGCGACAGCTCGCGGGCGGTGATCCGGTCCGCCCCCGACGCGATCACCAGCAGCTGCTTGGCGCGGGCGGCGGCGTTGCCCATGGCGCCGTGGTGGCCGCGGGCGGCCTCGAGGCCCATGGCGAGGCGCCGGCGGAGGCGCTGCGGGTCCGGCGTGTGGCCGGCGATGAGCCCCGCGGTGACGCACGCGGCGGCGAGCGGCGAGACGTAGCCCACGGTGTGGCACCAGGAGCGGTCCATCTCAACGGTCGCCAGCACCACGTCGCAGCCCTCGGCCGCCGGCGAGCTGGCGCTGCCGGTGATGAGCGCGGTGCGAGCGCCGCGTTGCCGGGCTGCGTCCAGCGCGGCGATCGTCGCGGCGGTGCCGCCCTCGTGGCTGACGCCGATGACGAGGCCGCTCGGCGGATCGCACGAGAGCTCGAACGCGCCCGCCGACTGCGGTCCGGGCGCGGGCAGCCCCGCGGCTGCGCAGGCCTCGCGGAGGATCGCGGCCGCGCCCCGACCCGCGTAGTCGGATGTGCCGCAGCCCGTGACGACGACCGTCTCGCCGCGGCCGATCGTGTCCCGGATCAATCCGGCGAGGGAAGCCGCGGAGCCGTCGTCGAGGAGCCGCTGGCCCACGCGGCCGACGAGCGCGGGCTCGGCCGAGATCATCTCCGCCATCGCCCAGGGCGGTGCGTCGCGGAGGTGGGGCATCGGCAGGGGCTGCCAGGGGTCGGGGGCCGCGGGGAGGGGCGCCTCGGGGTCGAAGCCGCCTGGGTTGGACCGCAATTCGCTCATCAGCAGATCGTAAGGGAGCAATCCTGCCGGGTCGAGCACGACTCCCGCCGGGCGACGGCCAGCCGGCGCGCGTCAGTCCTTCGGCGCCGGCCCCGGGCCGCGCCGGAACGCCCGCACGGGCGGCTTCGGCAGACGACCCACCCTGCGAACCGGCCAGTAGCGGAACCAGGCGCGGCCCAGCAGCGCCTCGACCGGCACCGGGCCGTAGGCGCGGGAGTCCACGGCGCGCCCGTGCCCGTCGGCCTCCAGCGCCTCGTCGTCGGCGTCGGACAGCAGCCACGCCTCGTCATCGGCCAGCCGCAGCCAGGCGTCGTTGAACGGGACCCAGTCGCCCGGCCGGCCCGCCACGCGCTTGATGGCGAGCACGTCGGATCGGGGCTCGCGGAACACCACCACCGCGCCGCGACGCGGCCAGCGCCCCACCGAGGGGTCCACCAGCAGCCAGTCGCCAGCTTCGATCGACGGTGTCATCGACGCCTCGGCCACCGCCACCCGCCACGGCCCCTTGAGGCGGCCGCGCAGCCCTCGCAGCCCGAACGGGCCGCCGGCGCCCGGCCGCAGCGCCCCACGAACGCGTCGAGGCCCCGTCACGGTCATCTCGGACGGGGCCTCAGGACGGCGGATCAGCGAGGGACGGCGGTCAGCCGGGGCGGCCGGCGACGCGCGTCTTGCCCTCGCCGCCGGTGGTCTTCCACGCGGCGTCGACCTGGTCGATCAGGTCCAGGAGCTTCTTGGCGTCGTCGAGGCTGGTCGAGGCCTTGACTTTCGAAACCTGCTTGTTGGCGTCCCAGAACAGCTGGTGCAGGTTCGGCACGGCCTCGAGGTGCTCGGGCTTGAAGTAGTCGTGCCAGAGGACGTCGAGGTGGTGCTTGACGAGGTCGGCGCGCTCCTCCTTGATGTGGATGGCGCGCGTGCGGAAGGTGGGGTCCTCGTTGGCGAGGTACTTCTCGACGATCCGGTAGCAGGACTCGGCCTCGATGCGCGCCTGCTCGGGGTCATAGACGCCGCAGGGCAGGTCGCAGTGGGCGCGGACGACGGTCCGGGGGGCAAGAAGACGGAGCGGGGACATGTGCGGCCTCCGAGTGGGGGCGCTCGTGCGGCGATGGCAGGGCGCCGATTTCTGACAGCTGTCTCGGCGAAAGTGTCCGCGGGTTCCGCCGAGGCGTCAAACGAGGCTCCCCGGCAGGTCCGGGGGTGGGGACGTCGCCATCGGTTGAACGGCTCGCCTGCGCTGTTCGGCACGCGGTGCGATACCCCGGGCCCTCGCCTTCGGTCATGACCGCGGGCCCGGTCAACCCGGTCAGTCAGGTCGAGGTGCCCGTATGCGCGCGTCCCCGCGGCTGTTGGCGGTTCCGCTCGTCGCCGTTCTCGTGGGCGCCTGCAGCGGTTCGTCCAGCCCGTCGTCCGCAGCCTCCGCCGCATCCCTGCCAGCCGCAAGCCCTCAAGGTGTCGGTCGTGTCGGGCGTCGGCGATGCGGCAGCGGTGGCGAGCGTGGGTGAAACGGTCAGCGTCGTCACGTTCAACGGTTCCGCGTCGACGTCCTTAGGGCCTGATCCTCTTCACCATCAGCGAGCTCGGGATCGGGAAGCCCGTCGCCTCGGCAGCCGAGATGGAGGCCCAGGCGACCACCTGCCTCGGGCGGATCCCCTGAGCGGGAGCGTCGCGGACGGCGCCAGCGCGCGCCCTGGGCGCGGGACCCGCGAGGGCCGTGCGGTCTAGGATGACCCGGTGAGTCCCCGCGGGATCGAGATCGAGCGCAAGTTCCGGCTTCGAGCGACGCCGGATGAGGCGACGCTGGCTGCCCACGGAGCGGTGGCGAAGCGGATCGAGCAGGTGTACCTCCTGCCCGACCCGTCCGCCGGGCCCGACGCGTCCGGAGGGAGCCGCATCCGGCGGACGGAACTGCCCGACGGCACGTCGACCTTCCGCCGCAACCGGAAGCGGCGGATCGGCGCGTTCACCTTCGACGAGGCCGAGGATGAGACCAGCGAGGCCGAGTGGACTGCGGCCCTCGCTCGCGCCGACCCGCAGCGGCGGCCGATTCGCAAGACGCGCCACGTCGTGGCGCACGGCTGCCAGACGCTCGAGATCGACGTGTTCGAGGAGCCGGCTGGGCTGACCGTGCTGGAGGTGGAGCTGGCCTCCGAGGATGAGCCGGTGCAACTGCCCGAGTGGGTGGGCGAGTGGCGCGAGGTCACCGGCGACGGACGCTACCTCAACTGGTCGCTCGCCCGTCGCGATGCCGAGGTGCCGCCCTTCGACTGAGCTGCGGCCGCCGGCTAGTCCGAACTTCCAGCGCCCGAGGAGCCTGATCGGGCGGTTCTGCGCGCCCTGCTGATCTCACGAAGGCGGTCAACTTGGGGTGT
>JAJYMP010000709.1 GCA_021786915.1 Chloroflexota bacterium | reverse complement strand
CCAGGGAGGTCGGGACCCACGAGGCGATGCCCTGGGTCGCCGCCGAGCGCAGGAACGCCACGGCGGTCAGGGCGACGATCCCGCGGGTGACCGCCTCGGACGACCGCGACGCCGGTGGCGCGGCGGCGGCCGTCCGCGCGCCGGCAGGCACCCGCACGCCCAGCCAGATCACGAGCGCGGCCGCCAGCCCGATCAGCGCGAAGAGCGCGATCGCGCCGTAGCCCGCGATCGCGGCCGCGGCCGCGAAGTAGAGCGACGGATAGAGTGCCCGCCCGAGACTGCCCAGCGCGCCGTTGACTCCGAGCGCGATGCCCATCGACCCGTCGCGGAAAGCTGCCTGAAGGAGCGATGCGCCGAGCGGGTGGTAGAAGGCGCTGCCGCTGCCGGTCAGCAACGCGGCCAGCAGCAACGCCGCCACCAGGCTCGGCCCACTCGTCTCCGACAGGGCGAGGTAGAAGCCGAACAGACCGGCCGAGAGGATGCCGAGGCCCAGCCCCATGAGCGTGGCGGGGCTGCCGAGCCGGTCGGCGAGGCGGCCCACGAACGGGCTGAGCACCGCCGAGGACGTGTAGAAGACCAGGAAGAGCAGCGTCAGCACCACGGGCGACACGCCGTGGTTGGCGGCCAGGATGGCCGCGATCACCGGCACGAAGAAGACCGTGCCGTCGTTCGTGAAGTGGGCCAGGGAGGTGAAGGCGAGGCTCCGCAGCCTGCCCGTGGATCGGTCCAAGCAGAACGCTCCTCGGGGAATCGGGTCCGGTGGCGGGGCGGCCGAGTTCAAGATACCCGAACGGCATCTACCCGAACGGCGTCGGGCTGGCCGGCCGGGGGGAATGGCCGGCATCACCGGGACAGCGCGGCACCGGCCGACGCGAAGGGTGACTCCCGAGCGCCGCCTGATCTCATGCGTCGCTCAAATGGTCATCTCTTGGCCCTGCAGGCGCGGCTCATCCAGCATCGGACCAACCTCCCGGTCGCTCGCCTGCCTCCGACTTTGGCTATCATCTTGCGAACCTACCCGAGACGCAGCCAAGGAGCGCGCGTGGACGCAGCCGAACACGCGGCCAGGCCGTCGCGTCGCCGGGAACGGCCGTGAGCAGCGCGCCTCCCCCGCCGACTCGCCCGCCCGGCGGGTCGAACCGACCGTCGCAGCCGGTCCAGCCGCGCCGGCGCCCGCTCCTCTCGGGCCGAGCCTGGTGGCTCATCTTCGGGATCTTGCTGCTGTGGAACGTCGCCACGCTGCTCCTGCCGGCGACGAGTTCCTCGGTCAACCTACCCTACTCGGCCTTCCTGACCCAGGTCCAGCAGGACACGGTGGCGACGGTACAGTTCAACGGACAGGCCCTGCAGGGCACCTTCCTCCACCCGGTCCAGTGGCCGCCAGCGAGCGGTGCGGTGGCCTCGCCGGCGCCCGCCTCCGCGTCGGGCTCGTCCGTTCCGGCCGCCGGAGCGTCGACCCCCTCCCTCTACCAGGCTTTCACGACGGTCATCCCCCCGACCGGCTCGCGCGCGCTTCTGCCCCTGCTCGAGTCGCACAACGTGACGATCACTGCCAAGAACACCAGCGGCGGATCCGTCCTGCTCGACCTGGTGATCGGCATCCTCCCGGTCCTGCTGCTGATCGGCGCGATCGTCTACATGGGGCGCCAGGCGCAGCGGAGCCAGCAGGGCATGTTCGGTTTCGGGAGCTCGCGCGCCCGTCTCTCCGACATCGAGCGGCCGACCGTCACCTTCGCGGACGTCGCCGGCGAGGATGACGCGAAAGCCGAGCTCGCCGAAGTGGTCGACTTCCTCAAGGTGCCCGAACGCTACGGCCGCCTGGGCGCCCGCCTGCCTCGCGGAGTCCTGCTGATCGGTCCGCCCGGCACCGGCAAGACGCTGCTGGCGCGCGCCGTGGCGGGTGAAGCGCGGACACCATTCTTCAATATCTCCGCCTCCGAGTTCGTCGAGATGTTCGTGGGAGTCGGCGCCAGCCGCGTGCGCGACCTCTTCACCAAGGCCAAGGCGGCCGCCCCCGCCATCATCTTCGTGGACGAGATCGACGCGGTCGGCCGCCAGCGCGGGGCCGGCCTGGGCGGTGGCAATGACGAACGCGAGCAGACCCTCAACCAGCTACTCGTCGAGATGGACGGCTTCGACGACAAGACGAACGTCATCGTGATCGCGGCCACCAACCGGCCAGACGTGCTCGACCCGGCGCTCCTGCGTCCGGGACGCTTTGACCGCGAGGTGACCGTGAGCTATCCGGATCGGGCAGGTCGCGAGGCGATCCTCCAGATCCATACCAAGGGCCTGCCCCTGGCACCATCCGTCGACCTGGCGGCGCTTTCCCGGGCGACGACCGGCTTCTCCGGCGCCGATCTGGCCAACCTGGCCAACGAGGCCGCCCTCCATGCCGCCCGAGAGGGGCGCGAAACAGTCGGTCCCGAGCAGTTCGAGGAGGCGCTCGACAAGGTGCTGCTGGGCACGCGCCAGTCTCCGCTGGTGGACCCGCAGGAGCGCCGCGTCGTCGCCTACCATGAGGCCGGCCACACGATCGTCGCACGCCTCACGCCGGGTGCCGACCCGGTCCAGAAGGTCACGATTGCGCCTCACGGGCGGGCGCTCGGCATGACCGAGCAGCGGCCCGACGAGGATCGGCGCAACTACCCGCGCGACTATCTGCTGGGGCGCCTGGCGATGATGCTGGGCGGTCGCGCAGCCGAGGAGATCATCTTCGGGCAGCCCACGACCGGTGCCGAGAGTGACCTCAAGGCGGCCACGGACCTCGCGCGGCGGATGGTCGGGCTGTGGGGCATGAGCGACGATCTCGGGCCGGTCTCGTACGGCGTGGGTGAGACCCACCCCTTTCTGGGGCGCGAGCTGGCGGCGCCGCGCGAGTTCGCCGAGGCGACCGCCGCCCGCATCGATGCCGCCGTGGCAGGGCTCCTCGAGCGGGCACGCGCGACGGCGAGCGAGTTGCTCCAGCGCCACCGTGCCGCCCTCGATGCGGTGGCCGCCGAGTTGATCGCCTGCGAGGTCATCAGCGCGCGCCGGCTGGACGAGATCCTGGTCGGGACGGGGACGGACAGCCTGCCGCCCGTGGACGGTGTCGCGGGCGGCAAGGTGGCCGGTGCGACACCGTCTGTCGACACCGCCACCGACGTCACGGCGTCGTAGCCGGCCACCGCCGCGCGTCGTGGTCGCTGCTCCTTCTCCGCCTCCCCGCAGGTCGACGACGCCTCCGGGCTCAGGTCCGAAGGTGGTCAGATCCCAGGATCGGCGTTGATGCGCCGGTTTTCACGGCCGTGACGAGCGCCGCGTGGTCGCGGTCGGTCTGCTCAGCGTAGGCATCGGCGAAGTCCGCGATCGCTCGGTCGAATTCGTCCGACGTGCCCAGGTGCCCTGCGCTGCCCATCCGGTCCCGGCCGGCCCACGGGCTGCGGCCGCAGCCAAGCACGACGTCGCTCATCGATAGCCCGGTGCCGCCCGCCGGCGGCACCGGGCTATCGATGGCCTACATGACCGGCGCCAGGTCTGAGGGCTCGGAATGGTAGCTCTCGAGCGCGAGATGCGGCTCCCTGCGGAGGATGTCCTCGGCCCTGGCGAGGTCTTCAGGGCTGCCGTGGGCGATCACGAGGTAGCTGCCGCCCCGAAGATGGTCCTCGTACTTGAGGATGTGCTCGCGGGAGACACCGAAGCCGATCAGGGCACCGAGCAGCCCACCACCAGCCACGCCGACCGTGGCGCCCTCCACGCCTCCCAGGATCATCGCGGCGAGTGGGCCGGCGACCAGCAGTGGGCCGAAGCCAGGCACCCAGATCAGCGCGGCGCCGACCAGGAGGCCGAAGATCCCGCCGATCCACCCGCCGACGCCTGCCCCTCGTTTTGCCACGTCCCCCGTCGAGACGAATCCCCGAATCTCTCGCTCGGAGGTGAGATCGCGAGCGACGATCGAGACGTTGCCGATCGCGAAGCCACGCTCATCGAGTCGGCGCACCGCCGTCTCCGCTTCGTCGAGGGCCGCGTAGACGCCGACCACACTGCCGTCTGGTGCCATCTCAGGCCTCCATCTTTAAGGTGACAGACAACCTGAACCGCCGAGTGGCGGTCCTGGCGCGGCCAAGAGCTGGTGGAACCTGCTCGCTTGGCGCATCCGTCGAATCAGATGCTATGCGTCGCACCTGGACGTCGGAAGTCACGGCTATCCCAAAGGCGGGGTGACGCCCACCAGACCGTTCGCGGTGATGAATGTCACGACAGCACGCGGACCCAGTCACGGCGACGAGTGGCGGACGATCGTGCCCCAGTGACATCCGTCACGCGCACCTTGCTGCGTCCGTGACTTCCTTTGCGTGCAAGACAGGGACACCGTCGCCCCGTCTACCCTTTCTGCCAGCCGCCGGGCGGGACGCTTCCTCGCCGAGAGGTTCGCGTGTCGGCTGTGGGACATGACGCCGTTGGCGAACAGGGTGCGGGCTGCGCCGACGGTCCCCTGGCGAATGTCGAGGTGAGAGAGCGATGTCGCTGCCATGGTTGCTCCCCCGATCGGGGGCGGCCTGCTCGCTGCGTCCGTCGCGCCCACGCACCCCCTGCGCAACGGGATGCTCGGGGGCGCTGCCCTCCTCGCGCTCGCATGGACGACATATGCCGTGCTCCGGGCGGCGCTTGGCAAGGTGAACGTCGGCGAGTACGGATCCTGGGAGCTGTACTGGCTGACCTCGCTGTTCGCGCTGATCGCGTTCGGCATCATCGGAGCCGTGCTCGGGTCGACCGGCCTCCCGCATGTGGCGCTGCGCGGGCTTCCTCATGCGGCCCGCGCAATCCGCGATTCTGCGCGAGCGCCGGTCCTTCCATCTTGACTAGTCGGCCGATTGGGCCATACGCGCCAGCTGTGTGACCACTGCTGCAACCGCAAACCCCGCCGTCGACAGCTGTGGCGGCGCGTCAGGCAACATGGCGCCGCCAACAGAAACGATCCGGGCATTGGAAGACGAAGCGTTGTCGCGACACCGGCGCATGGCCTCGGCGAGCAAGTGAGCGGGCGATCGTCCCTCGCCCGCGGGATCACGCGGAATGTGGTCGTCCTAGGCCTGGTGAGCCTGCTGACCGACGTCTCGAGCGAGCTCCTCGTCTACGTGATCCCGCTGTTCCTCGTGAACGTGCTCGCGGCGACTCCGACGGCCATCGGGTTCATCGAGGGGACGGCCGAGGCGGTGGCGGCCTTCGTCAAGCTCGCCTCAGGCGCGATCAGCGACCGCACACGCCGGCGGAAGCCGCTGGTGGGGGCGGGCTACACCACGTCCGTGGCGTCGAAGGCGCTCTACTTGTTCGCGGCGGCGTGGCCCGTCGTGCTCGTCGCGCGCGTCGGCGACCGGATCGGCAAGGGCGTCCGCTCGGCGCCTCGGGACGCCCTCATCGCGGACTCGACGCCAGCCGCCTCACGGGGCCGCGCCTTTGGCCTCCACCGGGCGATGGACACCGCGGGCGCGGTCGTCGGGGTCGCTCTGGCCGCGCTGGTGATCGAGCTCGCGCAGGGGGACGCTCCGACGCTCGGAGCCGAGACGTTCCGGCTCCTGGCGCTCGCCGCCCTCGTCCCTGGCATCCTGGCCCTCGTCGTGATCGCCGTCTGGGTTCGGGACGTCCCAGGTGCCCCGACGATCAGGCCCGACGCGCCGCCCGTTCGGCCGGGCCTCCGCGAGCGCGCCCGCGCGTTCCCCCGCGCCTACTGGATCTACGTCGCCGCGGTCGGCCTGTTCACCCTGGGCAACTCGTCTGACGCCTTCCTCGCGATCCGCTCGCAGTCGCTGGGCGTGACGGTGCGCGACCTCATGCTCATCATCATCGCGTTCAACATCGTCAACAGCCTCGTTGCGTGGCCCGCCGGCGGCCTGTCCGACCGTGTCGGCCGGCGCGGGCTCCTCGCCCTCGCGTGGGGCGTGTACGCGATCACGTACGCCGGCTTCGCGCTCGCCAGCGCCCCGGTGCAGGTGCTGCCGCTGTGGCTGCTCTACGGCGCCTACTACGGGGTCAACGAGGCGGTCGGCCGCGCGCTGGTCGCCGACCTCGCCGCCCCGCATCTGCGCGCGACCGCCTTCGGCATCGTCAACGCCGTGGTCGGCTTCGCCATCCTCCCGGCATCGATCATCGCCGGCCTCCTGTGGGACCGCGTCAGCCAGCCAGCTGCGTTCTGGTTCGGCGCGCTGTGCGCGGCGGGAGCGATCGTCCTGCTCGCCCTCGTCCGGCGCCCAGCGAAGGTTCCACTGACGTCCGAGTTGGATCAGCGCCTGGGCGACACGCAGCGCGGCTCGGCGACCGACACGTAGCGCCCGGCCCTGTGGCCCGCCTGTCGCTCGTCCGGCTCATCCGTGCTCCCGGCCTGCGGCAGCCGCGGCGCAGTGGGTACCACCGGCGGCGTGGGCGGCCAGCGGACGCAGCGTTCGGGATGGGCCGCGTAGGCGGCGAATCCTCGGGCGTCGACGACCCGGCGGCCACCGCCCAGCTCGCCACAGGGCGCCTGCGCCGCAAGATCCCCGAGCTCGTCGACGCGCTGCACGGGCACTTCGAGGCGCATCACGCGCTGCTGGTGTCCGAGGTGCTGGCCCGCATCGACGCCGCGAGCGCGACCGTCGAGCGGCTCGACGCCGAGATCGAGCGGGAACTGCTCCCTTTCGCTGAGACGCTCGGGCTGCTCAGCACGATCCCGGGCGTGGGCCGACGGACCGCCGAGGTGCTCATCGCCGAGACCGACGCCGACATGGACCGCTTCCCGTCCGCCGCCGACCGTCCAGAGTCATTTCGGGTCAGACTGGAGCACGGTCGGCGGCCTCCGTATGTGGCAACTCCCGCGTTCAGGCGTGGGTGATCCACGACCTTACGCAGGCGCCGACCTCTCCATACTGACTACGGATCCGCGCTCGCAGCGCATCCGGGCGAGTCGCAGGGGCGGCCGCCCGTCGCAGGGGCGGCCGCCCCAGGAGTGATACCCAACCGTACTGGACCGTGCCCGACTTTCACCCGATGGTGGTGCCCGGCCGCACCAGCGATGCTTGGCAGTACCGGTCCCGCCGGCCCTCTACCCGGAGCGTGTTCGATGCCGCGACTGACCAGCAGAGTCTTCACCGACCTCGCGATCTGGATGATGGGGTTCGGCCTTCTCATCGGCCTCGTGTTCCCGCCGTTCTGCCTCCTCCTGGGGCTCCCCGGCTCGCGCGTGATGACGCCCCTCTTCTACGCCTCGACCATCGTCGCGGGTCTCGTCGTGGGGGCCGTCAACTTCGCGCTCTCTCGGCTCGTCGTCGGGCGCCGCCTGCGGCTGCTTGCCGACCGAATGGGAACCGTCGAGCACCAGCTGGCTGCGGCGGTCTTCAGCCACGATTGGAGTGGCTGTGACCCGGAGGGATGCGTGCTCCCGGTCGACTCGCAGGACGAGGTGGGGGCGAGCTCCGGCGCCTTCAACCGCCTCATCGAGACACTGGCCCGGAGTCATGCGGTCGAGAACGCGATGCGCGACTTCAGCGCCGTTCTCTCGAGGGAGTTCGAGCTCGAAGGCCTCGGCAACGCGGCTCTCGATGGGCTGCTGCGCCACACTGGCGCAGAGGCCGGCGCGATCCTCATCGCACGCGAGGACCGGATGGAGCCCCTGGCCAGCCACGGCCTGCGTGGGACCGACGGACTTGCCGACAGCAACCATGTGCGACGAGTCCTGCGCCTCAACCGCACCGAGCACCTGCACGTCGAGGCACCGGACGTGATCGTCGACTCGCTGCTTGTCGGCCAGGCCGCTCGCGAGATCCTGGTGGCACCCGTCACGTTCAAGAGCGTGCCCTCGGGGTGATCGTCCTGGCCACTCCGGGGCACTTCGAGCGCGACGGCATTGAGCTCATCGAGCAGCTTCGGGCCGACCTCGGCCTGGCGGTCAACAACGCCCTCGCCCATGACCGGCTCGAGCGCCTCGCCGCAGTGGACCCGCTGACCGACGCCTACAACCGGCGGTTCGGGCTCGCCCGCCTGCGGGAGGAGTTCTCCCGAGCTGTGCGGGCCGAGAACCCGCTCGGGGTCCTGATGCTCGATCTCGACCACTTCAAGGCGGTCAACGACACCTACGGCCATCTCGTCGGCGACCGCGTCCTGCGAGCCGTCGCCGACGCCTGCCGGCGGGTCGTCCGCGAGGGCGACGTCCTCATCCGCTACGGCGGCGAGGAGTTCCTCGTGCTGCTGCCCGGGGCGGGTCCAGAGGACGTCAGGCAGATCGGCGAACGGATCCGACGCGCGGTCGCGGAGACGTCGATCGAGGACGGCGACCTGCGGGTCGGCGTGACGGTCAGCCTCGGCGGCGCGACCTACCGGGAGACGTCGGACTCGCCGAACTCCCTCGTCGCCCTGGCGGACGGCGCGCTCTACGTGGCCAAGGAGGGCGGACGTGACCGACTGGCGCTGGCGTAGCCCCGGAGAGTGGGATGTGGTTCAGCGGCAATGACGCGACCACGATGGGCCAACAGGACTTGCCGACCGCCGAGCCCCGTTCCACGATCTGATGACACCCTCACATGCCCACGAGACGGGGGTATCCACGTCGCTCTCGGATTGCGTCGGGGTCGAGACTCCTCCCTCGGGACGCCGAACTCCTCGGCGCTCGAATGACGAAGCATGTCTGTCCGATGCGCACGCATGTGACCCTCCGACCGGACGGTCGCGACGCCACCGGGGCCGGCCTCCTCCTCGCAGTCGAGGCACTGCCATGAGGTGCGATCGCACTCGCAGTCCGGTCTGCCGGCCGACGAGGCGGTAGGGTGGCCACGCGAGACCGAGCCCCGGCACGACTGCCGCAAGCGCCTCTTGCCTGGCTTCGTAGGGGATCTCGGTGGCATTCGAACCGGAGCTCGTCTCGTGGCTCGACCGCCAGCTCCCGGCTGACGGCACCTCGCCCGATGACTTCCTGGACCACCAGGTGACGCCGCGGATTGTGGCCGGCCTGCCGCCGACCCCCGGGCCCGTGCTGGTCGGCGTGGCGGACGACGAGCCGGCCGTCCTGCCTGGATAACCTTTCGGTGTGGGCACTGCCTGCACGATGGCCTAGCCCGCCCGACTGTCGGCACAGGCGCCAGCTGCGTGGTTATCGCCAAGCCTTCCTCGTCGGCCCTCGCGGAGGCGGCAGCTGAACGGCGGCTCAGTCCGGCAACGGGAACGCTCGAACGTGGGCGGCATCGATGCTGAACCGCACCTCGCTTCCCGTCTCGATCCGGGCGGCGTCTCGGCTGGGCAGGTCGGCGTAGAGCCGAGCGGTGACGCCGCCGTTCACAAGGATCACGAGGTGGAGCCTCGTGAGCGAGCCGAGATACACCTTCATCTCCACGGCGGCACCCTGGCCAGCTGGCGCCACGCCATCAGCGCTCACCGTGACGTCCTCGGGCCTGAAGAAGACGATCGCCTTGTCGACCGCCCCGAGAGGGGCTGGCAACGAGAACGCGTCGGCCAGGCGGACCCGCCCGTCAGTCACCGGCAGCTCGATCGCGTTGCGGCTACCGACGAACGTGGCCGCGAACGGCGTCGCCGGCTCCTCGTAGAGCGTGGGCGGCTCGGCGAGCTGCTCCACGCGGCCGTGGTTCATCACGGCCACGCGGTCCGCGATCGCCATCGCCTCAGACTGGTCGTGGGTCACGTACAGGGCGGTCGTCTTGACGGCCTGCTGGACACGGCGGATCTCGTCGCGCAGCCGCCCGCGCACCAGCGCGTCGAGCGCCGAGAGCGGCTCGTCGAGCAGCAGCACGTCGGGTGCCGGCGCCAGCGCACGCCCCAGCGCGCACCGCTGCGCCTGGCCGCCGGAGATCTGATTCGGGTAGCGGTCCGCCTGGGGAACCAGCCGCACGAGCTCGAGGAGCTCGTCCACACGCGCCGAGACCTCCTTCGCCGACCGCCGGCGCACCGACAGCGGGAAGGCGATGTTCTGGCGAACCGTCATGTTGGGGAACAGGGCGTAGCTCTGGAACACCATGCCGATCGGCCGCTCGCGCGTCGGGACGGCCGACACGTCCCGGCCGCCGATCTCGATCTGCCCGCCGTCGATGCGCGTCAGCCCGGCGACGGAGCGCAGCAGCGTGGTCTTGCCACAGCCCGACGGCCCG
>JAJYMP010000450.1:5618-10116 GCA_021786915.1 Chloroflexota bacterium | reverse complement strand
CGGAGCGCGACAAGGTGCTCCGCAACGAGGACCTCACCGACACGGTCCGGGACTTCCTCGACAACGAGATCGAGGCGATGGCCGACACGTACGCGTCGAGCCTGACCCCGGCCGAGTGGAACCTCGAGGGCATGTCGGCCGCGCTCCGGGCGATGGGCCTCGACGGCCCCGAATCGAGCGAGGACGCGCTCGATGACGCAGCCTCGAGCCGCGAGACGCTCGTGGAGTACGTCCGGGACCTCGTCACCAGCCAGCTTGAGTCGCGGCTGGCCGAGCATGGCGAGGAGATCTGGAGCCAGGTCGAGCGGTTCGTGCTCCTGCGCACGATCGACAGCCTGTGGGTGGAGCACCTCACCGAGATCGACGATATGCGACGGGGCATCGGCCTGCGCGGCTACGCGCAGCAGGACCCGCTCAACGAGTTCCGCCACGAGGCGTACCGCCTCTACGAGGAGCTGAGCGGCCTGATCCGCCATCAGGTGGCCACGACGATCTTCCGCGTCACCGTCCGCCGCGAGCCCGCGCCGGAGCCCCAGCCCATCGACCTGTCGGGCATCCGCTCCGCGGCCGGCGGGCGCTCCATGACGGGCGGACCGGCAGATTCGCTGGGCGCGGTCGCTGGGACCAACGGCACCGCCGGCTCGCCAGGGTCGTCCGCCGGTGTCGCGTCCGGCGCACCGGCCGCCCGCCAGCCGCTCGGACCCGGGGACGCGGCCCTGCGCCGCCCGGGCTACCCGGCCGCGAACCAGGCCGCGCCGATGCGCGGGCTCCCCGCCGATCCCATGCGCGGGGCACGCGAGGTCCCGGGCGACGCTGCTGCGTCCGCCGGCTCGACGCGCCAGGGATACACCCCGACCGGCGCCCGGATCGGGCGCAACGACCCCTGCTGGTGCGGCTCGGGGCAGAAGTACAAGAAGTGTCACGGGGCCTGACGCGGAGTCGTCGGGCTGACCTCGTGCGGCTCTGCGTCGGTGCATTCGCCATCGTGCTCGCCGCGGGCGCGGCCACGACGTTCCGCATCTGGCAGCAAGGCCAGCAGGACGAGCGGCGCCCGGCCGACGCGATCGTGGTCCTCGGCGCGGCCCAGTACGACGGCCGCCCGTCGCCCGTGCTGGCGGCGCGGCTCGCCCACGCCGTCGAGCTCTGGCATGCCGGGCTCGCGTCCACGTTCGTCGTGACGGGGGGCCGAATCCCCGGTGACACGACCACGGAGGCGGCCGTGGCTCGCGAGTACGCGATCGACCATGGCGTGCCGGCCGACGCGATCATCGGCGAGGACCAGGCGCGCAACACGCTGACCTCGATGCGCTCCGTCGCGGTGCTGCTCAAGGAGCACGGGCTCCACACGGCGCTCTTCGTCTCGGATCCCACCCACATGCTCCGGGTCCTGCGCATGGCGGACGACCTCGGGATCGAGGGCTACGGGTCGCCCACGACCTCGTCGCCGGCCATGGCGGATCCCATCAGCCGGCTCGAGGCGACCCTCCACGAGCTGGGTGCACTGGGCGTGTACTTCGTGACGGGCGGCGACCCCGAGTCCGACCCGAGCACGCCCTGAGGAGCGCCTCGCGCACGAATCAGGCGCCTTTTCCGCGCGAATCTGGGCGGCCCTCTTGGAATACGTCAGAGCGTCTCATATACTCGCGAGAACGTTCTTCGCCCCACCGGGGACTGCGTCGCCGCCGTTCAAGCCCTGCCTGAGATCCACTTCGGCGCACGTCCCGCCCGTCACACCCGACCGATCGCGAAGAGCAAGAGTGAGGGAACTGTGAAGCAGGCTGAGGAAGCCCAGTTCGTGGATCTCATCGCTTGCGAACGGGACTGCCGGAACTGCAGCTACGCCAACGCCCTGGACTGCGACGGCAACTGCGGTGTCTGTATCCATAACTCCTACTGCCCTTGTGTGAACCCCGTCGTCGCCCGGAGCAAGACAGCCCTGCGGCTGATTGAGCTCCGGCCGGTGCTGCTCGCCGACCTCCAGGTGCGCGCGTAGTGGACGCTGCGTCCATCCGCGACCTGGCCGAGCGCATCCGGATGACCTCGGGGCGTCTTTGACCTCGCCACCAAGGAGGCGCGCGTCGCCGCGCTGGATGCGCGCGCGATCGAGCCGGGGTTCTGGGACGACCAGCGCGCCGCGCAGAAGGTGGTTCGCGAGGCCCAGGGCCTGCGCGAGGAGATCGAGCTCTGGCGGTCGCTGGAGAAGCGCGCCGCCGATCTCGAGGAGCTGCTGGACCTCCTGACGGATTCCCCCGACGCCGACACCGGGGCCGAGGTGTCCCGCGAGGCGGACACCCTGGCTGCAGAGTTCGAGCGCGAGCGCACCCTCCTGCTCTTCTCCGGCGACTACGACAGCAAGAACGCCGTCATCACGATCAGCGCTGGCGCCGGCGGCACCGAGGCCACCGACTGGGCGGAGATGCTCGAGCGCATGTACCTGCGCTGGTGCGAGCGCCACCGGTTCAAGGCCGACGTGATCGACTGGCAGCCGGGCGAGCAGGCGGGCATCAAGAGCGCCACCATCCAGGTCACCGGGCGGTTCGCCTACGGCTGGCTGCGAGTGGAGCGCGGCGTCCACCGCCTCGTCCGGATCTCGCCCTACGACGCGCAGAACCGGCGGCAGACGACGTTCGCGCTCGTGGAGGTGATGCCCGAGGCGGACGAGGACGTCGAGATCGAGCTCAACTGGGACGAGATCCGGACCGACACCTTCCGCTCGTCGGGCGCTGGTGGCCAGCACGTCCAGAAGACCGAATCGGCCATCCGGCTGACGCACATCCCCACCGGGATCGTGGTCACCTGCCAGAACGAGCGGTCCGCGACGCAGAACCGCGAGCTCGCGATCCGAGTCCTCAAGTCGCGGCTGCTCGAGCTCGAGGTCGAGAGGCGCGAGGAGGAGCTGCGCAAGCTGCGCGGCGAGCACGTCACGGCCGGCTGGGGCAACCAGATCCGCTCCTACGTGCTCCACCCCTACCAGATGGTCAAGGACCTGCGGTCGGCGCACGAGACGTCGAACACCGGCGCGGTGCTCGACGGGGACCTCGACGCGTTCATGCAGGCCGAGCTCGAGCGGCTGGCGACGGGCCGGGCGCCGTCCGCCGACGACGCCGCGGACTGAGTCGCAGCCCGCCATGCCCCCCGTCGGGCCCGTCACGTACCGGCTCGGCCGCGAGGCGGACATCGCCGCCTGTCTGGGCGTGTGGCGCGCGGCGGTTGACGACTACCAGGGCCGCCTCAACCAGCCGCCGATGCCGGAGGAGACGGGGCCGCTGCGCCGCCACCTCGCCCACATGCTGGCCACCGACCCCGAGCGGTTCTGGGTCGCCGAGATCGAGCGGACCGAGGGCGCGGCCGCCGGGCCGTGGCTGGTGGGCTTCGCGATGGCGACCCTGCGGGACGGACTGTGGTACCTCGCGATGCTGTTCGTCCTGCCCGCCGTGCAGGGGCGCGGCATCGGCGCGGGGCTCCTCGACCGTGCCCAGGCCGGTCGCGACATGCCAGCGGGCGGGCCGGGGGTGCCCGGGCCGGACAACGCGTTCGACGCCCGCATCCACACCTGGGGCATGGCCACGGACACGGCGCAGCCGATCTCGAACGGCCTGTACGCCCGACGCGGGATGGTCCCGCGGCTACCCATCTGGCGACTGGCCGGGGAACCGTTCCGCTGGAGCGCCGTGCCTGACCTCGCGTCCGGGCTCGAGGCGATCCCGTTCGACTCGATCGCCGCGAACGGGCGCGAGGGGCCGCGCCAACTGACGGAGGCCGTCGCCCAGATCGACCGCACTGTTCTCGGCCTCACACACGCCGCCGACCACGAGTTCCTGCGGCGCGACGGGCGGACCGGCTTCCTCGTGCGCGAGCGCGGCGGGCGCGTGCTCGGCTACACGTACGGGTCGGCCGCGGGCAGGCTCGGCCCGGTGGCGGCGCTCGATCCGGACCTGCTGCCGTCCCTGCTCGGCGTGGCGATCCGGCACACGCCCATCCTGCGCACCGTGGGGGCCTGGGTGCCCGCATCGGCCGAGCCCGCGATCCGAGCGCTGCTCGCCGCGGGCCTTCGCTTCGAGCGCTTCCCCGGGCTGATCTGCTGGTCGCGACCGGAGCTCCCGTTCTCGCGATACCTGCCGATCAACCTCGCGATGCTCTAGGACTAGGCGCGTGGCGCCGGTGCGGTCCGCAAAGGGTGAGAGAATGACTGGACGATCCCAATTCGCCAGAGCACCTCGCGGGAACTTGATTGTCTGAGAGTGTCAGTTCGCCGCTCAGGATCGCGAGCGCGAGCCTAAGGGCGAGGCGTCGGCCCGATTTCGCGTCGGCCACGGGGCGTATGCTTCGGACTCGTCAAGCGACCGGGGGAGGCGAGCCCTTGAACGAATCCGAACACGAGGATCGGTGCGTCTTCATCGTGGCGCAGTGGCTCGCCGACTCCGCGGTCACGCTCTGTGGTCTCCCTGCTAGCCTCCGACGCCTCCGAGACGGCCGTGCCGTGGGGATAGGCGGTGAG
>JAJYMP010000450.1:0-5608 GCA_021786915.1 Chloroflexota bacterium | reverse complement strand
GGATATGCGATGAGCACTGGACACGGATGACTGAGGATCCGGGTTGGAGGGTGGTTGAAGCGAGCGGACGCCTGACTGTTGAAGTTGGGGGCTGGCCAGAAGAGCACCTCGCGACTTCGGCCAACGGAGGGCCAGGGGAGCGGACGGAGTAGTGGCCACCAGGGTCGGCAGGGTCGAAAGATGGGGAAGGTCGGGGGCAAGGTTCGCGGAAGCGTTCCTCGATACCGGCGACCGGGTTGAGATACCGAATTCGCTTCGCGCGTCAGTCGAGCTGGAAGCCTCGGGCCCGACACTCGTGTTCGTCGAGCGGCGCGGCAAGCTGTTCAAGTTCGTCCAGTGGATCGGCACTCCCGAGGCGGCCGTTTCGGCCGAGGCCGCGGGCGAACTGAGTGACGCCGACATCACGCCAGAGGTTCGACTCTTGGCCGACCTTCATCGGCACTCAGGCGAACCTAGCCGAACCCGCGTTGGCGAGGATGATCGAGCGATAGACGCCGTCCAGATGATCAGGGGCTTTCTCCCGCTCGGCAGCCGCACCACCCTCCTGGTCTTCGCGGAGCTGATCCAGAAGGTCCGCGGCCTCGACGACGCCGCCAACGATCAAGTGGCGGCCGCTTACGAGGACGCACTCACCTCGAGTTCCTACACATCTCCGATGCTCACCGTATCGCGGGACGCCCTGGCGGTCGGGTATGCCGTGCGCTGGGTCAGGTGGCCGAATCCGGAGGACCCGTGTCAGGCGGCATTGTGGAGGGCCACCGTACCGACTCCTGCCGTTGCCGCCGAATGGGCGGCTGCGGCCCTTGCCGAACCGGCACTCGATGAGGAGGCTGTTGCAGCCCTCTACGCGCCGTTGGAGGGAGTAATCCCGCGCGCCAGGCTCAGGGCTGTCGGACCCTGCGCCTGAGAATCACCCTATGGGGATCGGCGCTGGAGCGGGCCTGCCTTGGACGTGCCCATCGTCCTCCTGGGACCGGCCGGCGATAGCGTTCAGGTCACATTTTCGGCGCCGTGGTTTGGCCGAGGTTGTTGGGACGGATATGGCCGATTGCGAGGATGACCGACGTGGGCCATAGGGACGCGCTAGCACCGGGTGCCCTATTCCACTGTTGACGGGCACGATCCGGGCCACGGTGCTAGCCTCGGCAGCCGTGGCTCCCTCGACCGTGCCCTCGGACGGAGTCGAAGCACCGGCCGCACCGGCGGCCCCGAGATCGACCTGCCGCCCGCGAGCGAACGAATGACCCATCCCGAGACCGCCTCGTCCTCCCTCTTCAGCCGTCTGACCGGTCGCGCCCGCGTCGTCCGCCCGTCAAGGGACGTCGTGGTGCTCCACGATGTCACCAAGCGCTACCCCAATGGCCGGGTCGCGCTGCGTGACGTGGATCTGGTGGTCCCCGAGGGCGACTTCGTGTTCCTCGTGGGGCCGTCGGGCGCCGGCAAGTCGACGCTGATGAAGCTGCTGATCCGCGACGAGCTGGCGACCCAGGGCCACGTCGTCGTCGACGGGGACGACCTCGCCCAGCTCCGGCGCCGCGCCGTGCCGAGGGTGCGACGCAAGATCGGAATCGTGTTCCAGGACTTCAAGCTCCTGCCCCGCAAGACGGTCTGGGAGAACGTCGCGTTCGCCCTCGAGGTCACAGGGACGCCCCGCTCGCGGATCAAGCCGTCCGTTGACCGCGTGCTCGCCCTCGTCGGCCTCACCGCCCAGGCCGGCCAGGTCCCGACCCAGCTCTCCGGGGGCGAGCAGCAGCGCACTGCGATCGCCCGCGCGCTCGTCCACGACCCCCGGATCATCATCGCCGACGAGCCCACGGGGAACCTCGACCCGGTCATCAGCTGGGAGCTCATCCAGCTGCTGCTCCGGATCAACGAGCTGGGCGTGACGATCCTCATGGCGACCCACGACGCCGAGGTGGTCACCGCGCTGCGCAAGCGCGTCGTCGCGCTCGAGGAGGGCCGCGTCATCCGCGACGAGCTCGGTGCGGCCTACCACCGGGAGGACTGACGATGCTCACCTTCGTCCTGTTCTCCATCCGACGCGCCTGGCAGGGGTTCTGGCGCAACGCGCTGATGAGCCTCGCGGCCACCCTGACGATGGTCCTGATGCTCACGCTCCTCGCGGGCTTCTTCGTGCTCCAGAACGTGCTGCTGGCCAGCCTCTCGTTCGTGGAGCAGAAGGTCGAGGTGGTCGCCTACGTCCAGAACACCGCGACCCAGGACCAGGTCGACGCGCTGGTCGCGAAGGTCCAGGCGATGCCGGAGGTCGCGTCCGTGCAGTTCGTCTCGCGGGACCAGGCGCTCGCCGACTTCCGCGCGCAGCTGGCCGCGCAGGGCCGGAGCGACCTCACGGCCAACCTGGAGTCGAACCCGCTCTACGCCAGCGTCAACGTCAAGCTGCGCAATCCCGCCCAGCTCGACGCGGTCGCGACCGCGCTCCACGACGAGCCCATCGTCCGGTCGGTGATCAACATCCAGGCGCTCGTCGACCGGGTGCTCACGTTCACGGGCATCGTCCGCACGGGAGGCGTGGTGATCCTCGCGGTTGTCGGGATGATCGTCCTGTTCATCATCGTGAACACGATCCGCCTGGCTGTGGTCGCCCGGGCTGAGGAGATCGAGATCATGCGGCTCGTCGGCGCCTCGGACGCGTTCATCCGCTGGCCGTTCGTGTTCGAGGGCGCCCTGGTGGGCCTGTTCGGCGCGCTGATCACGCTCGGGCTGCTGCTGGCGGCGGCGGACCCCGTGTCGCAGGCGGTCGTCGGGTTCTTCAACGTGCTGCCGATCGAGCTCGGCTCCGTGGGCCGCGACACGGCGCTCCTGGTCCTCGGGACGGGTCTGGGCGTGGGCGTGCTGGGCGCCTGGGTGAGCGTCCGGACGTACCTCATCCGATAGGCGACCAGCGGGCGCACCGAGCTGCAGGAACGAGGGACGATCGGCGCAACGCCGGGTTGTCACCCTAGCAGTACGCTTGACCGGCCCGCGCTTTCGAGACAGCCGAACGAGACCCGTCATGAGCTTCCACACCGATCCAGCTGAAGGCGCGGCCGACTCCGCGCCGGACGCCCTTCCCGCACGCCTGCCGGACCCGATGTCCCCGTCCTGGGCCGAGGCGCCCTCAGCTCCCCAGGCCGAGGCGGCGCCCGACGTGTCGGCGGGCTGGAGGCCGACCACGTTGTCGGGGGCGACGCCCGAGCCCTCGCCCGCCGCGGCGGCACGCGCCGAGGGGCCACGCCGCGGCAACGGCCTCCCGATCCTCGCGGTCGCGCTCGTGGCCATCATCGCGGGCAGCACGCTGTTCCTCTCCGGCTGGACCCTCGGCCGTCAGACGCAGCTGACCCCCGGCACCCCGGTCACGGACGCCCAGGCCTGGCAGCCGTTCTGGGACTCGTACGAGGCGGTGACGCAGCGCTACGCGGGCGGCCCCGTGAACCGCGAGGCGCTGATCCAGGGCGCGATCAAGGGGATGATCGCGGCGCTCGGCGATCCGTTCAGCCAGTACCTCACCCCGGACGAGTTCAAGCAGTCCCTCTCGGGCATCTCGGGACAGTTCTCCGGCATCGGCACCACCGTCGGGACCATCGACGCGAACGGGTCCAACGCAGCCTGCTCCCCGCTGTCGGCCACGTGCCGGCTCGCCGTGGAATCCACGATCCCGGACTCGCCCGCCGAGCGGGCCGGCCTCCTCGCGGGCGACGTCATCGTCTCGATCGACGGGACCTCCGTGGACGGCATGACCATCGACCAGGCCACGGCCAAGATCCGCGGGCCGAAGGACACCCCGCTCACGCTGGGGATCGTCCGGGGCGCGACGCCGCCGCTCAACGTCGCCATGGTCCGGGCGGACATCCTCACGCCGGAGGTCTCCACCAGGACGCTCGCCGGCGGGTCGGTGGGCTACATCAAGCTGGCGGGCTTCTCGGACCAGTCGTCGATCGACTTCGCCAAGGCCGTCCTCGCCGATGTCACCGCCGGCCGCAAGGCGCTGATCCTCGACCTGCGCGGGAACGGCGGCGGCTTCGTCACCGCGGCCCGGGACATCGCCAGCCAGTTCCTCGCAAGCGGCCCGGTGTTCTATGAGCAGGATGCCTCGGGCAACCTGACCGAAGTAGCCGCGGAGCCCGGCGGTGCGGCGACCGACCCCTCGATCAAGCTCGTCGTACTCGTCGACGGCGGGACGGCCTCGGCGTCGGAGATCGTGACCGGGGCCCTCCACGACCGGGGGGGCGCCACGATCATCGGCACCAAGACGTACGGCAAGGGCACCGTCCAGCAGTGGATCCAGCTTGAGAACGACAGCGGCGGCTTCCGCCTCACGGTCGCGCGCTGGCTGACGCCCGACAAGGTGTGGATCAACCGGGTGGGGATCACGCCAGACATCGTGGTGACCCAGCAGCCGACGAAGCCGGGCGACGACCCGGTCCTCAACGCCGGGCTGTCGGCCCTCGGCTTCGGAGTTGGCGGTTCCGGGGGGCCGACCGGTGGCGGGACGGGGTACATCGGGGGCTGACCCCCGATCCGGGGCGCTTGCACATCCTCGCCGGATGGGTTACGGTCGATGCGAACGAAAGGAGGTGATGTGCAGTGACAGATAGCGGTAGTTGCTGCACCACCTCGTCGGAGAGCGTCCTCTAGAGACGATCCCGACGGGTGGTCGGTAGCAGTCGAACGCCGGTCCGGAAACGGGCCGGCGTTCGTGCGTCCGGCGCCGATTCGACCCCGGCGCCCAGGCCTGCGTCCGGCGCCGATTCGACCTCGCGGCCCGCCGTGCGACACTGGCCCCACACGCATTCATGGAGGAGCACGCCCCATGGGCGAGACCATCGCCCAGAACCGGAAGGCCCGTCACGAGTACGCCATCGAGGAGACCTTCGAGGCGGGCCTCGTGCTGCGCGGGACCGAGATCAAGAGCGTCCGCGAGCACCACGTGAGCCTCGCCGAGGCGTATGCCCGCGTCGAGAAGGGCGAAGCCTGGATCGTCGGGCTCCACATCGCGCCATGGGGCACCACAGACCTGCGCTTCAACCACGAGCCCAAGCGGATGCGCAAGCTCCTGCTCCACCGCGACGAGATCGACGAGCTGCTGATCAAGACCAAGGCCAAGGGCCTCACCATCGTCCCGCTCGAGATCTACATCAACGACCGCGGGCTGGCCAAGATGCGCATCGGCCTCGCCCGCGGCAAGCAGACATGGGACCGGCGGCGCGAGATCGCGGACCGCGACGCCAAGCGCGACATGGCCCGCCAGGTGGCCGACGCGCGAAGGCGCTGAGCGAGGCCGCCGGCCGAAACGGTATTCGGCCCCGAGCGGGCCGGGGGGGACGAGGAGGACCCGGATGCGCCTCGCGAGGATGCTCCAGGCGGTCGATGTCCACGCCGCGGGCGAGCCCGGTCGCGTCATCGTCGGCGGCGTGCTCGACGTCCCCGGCGCCACGATGCTCGAGAAGGCGCAGCACCTCGAGCGGCACGGCGACGCGCTCCGGCGCCTGATGCTCCGCGAGCCGCGCGGCTACCCAGCCCTGTGCGCCAACGTGGTCCTGCCGCCGACCCATCCCCACGCGGATGCCGGCTTCGTGATCATGGAGCACGTCGAGGACCCGGGGATGTC
>JAJYMP010000546.1 GCA_021786915.1 Chloroflexota bacterium | reverse complement strand
GCCGCGATCGCGCCGGCCGCCAAGAGGATCAGCGGCGACGTGAACATCATCGTGGTGGCGCACTCGCCCTCGAAGGTCGGGCGGCCAACACAGCCCAGGTTGGCGCCGCCGAACACCGAGACCGGGCAGGCCACGAAGGCGACGATGAGCGCGATGAGGTCGCCGACGAACGACGGGATCGAGCTCTTCACCTGGGCACCACCTCCAACCGCAGCATAGACGGATGCCCTTGCCGCGTTTGGGTCTGCGCGACGTGCCGTCCACCGGCGCGGGCTGCGCCGCCCGTCGGGCGGCGTGGGGATGGTCGCGGAACGGGAGCATCAGGACGCCGCGCCGCCCCGCGCCCCGCGCCGGCCTCGTCCTCGACCAGGCGCAGGAGGTCCACGGTGCTCGTGAGCCGCGAGTTGTGGGGTCGGCGGGCGACGTCGAGCAGCTCGAAGATGGCGTCGTCGGCGATACGGTATCGGCGACACGGTAGATGATGGTGGTGCCGTGGCGCTCAGCGGCGACGATGCCCTTGCGTGTCGGAACTCCAGGAGGCCACGGGGACCGGCGCCTCGTCGGTCTCACAGCAGCTCGCCGTGCTCCGCGGCAGCGCGGTCCGCCGCGCAGGATCTCGAGGATCCAGATCCGCAGCGGGTTGCCGAGCGCCTTGAAGAACTCGGTCTTGAAGCGTCGGAGCCGGTCGGCGTCCTCGCCCCGGTTCGTCGCCACTGTCATTCGCCCCCGCTCTCGGTCGTGCCGGCATTTCGGGTGCAGTGGTCGTGGTACCGGGCGGCATGGCCCGGTCGCTGGACCCTCGGCGCTCCAGGCGCTGCCGACGCTCGTCGCCGAGATCGAGGCCGAGGTCGCCGGCGCGGCGCGCGACCGTCCGGTCCGAGGACGTGATGGCACGCTTCCGGTCGCCCAGCGCCGCGCCGCCGGGGGCCGGGAACCGTGCGAAACTGGTGGCCCGCCCCCGAACCCCGACCCTCTAGGGAAACGTGTCCCGCAGCAGCGTCCGACTCCGACCCTGGCAGCACGCGGCCCTCGCCCGCTATGCCGCCTCCCCGCACCCCGACTTCCTCGCCGTCGCCACGCCGGGCGCCGGCAAGACAACGTTCGCGCTCGCGGCCCTGCGCACCGCGCTCGCCAAGCGGCCGGGCCGGGTCGTCGTCGTGGCGCCCACCGCCCACCTCAAGGTCCAGTGGGCCGCCGCGGCAGCGAGACTCGGCCTCCACCTCGACCCCGCGTGGACGCCGTCCGACGGGCCGATGCCGCCCGACATGCACGGCGTCGTGACCAGCTACCAGCAGGTGTCGATGTCGGCCGATGCCATCCGCGCCCAGGCGGCCGGCGCCCACGTCGTCCTCGACGAGGTCCACCACGCCGGCGAGGAGCAGGCGTGGGGCGACGCGCTCCGCCACGCCTTCGCGCCCACGCACCGTCGGCTGTCCCTGTCCGGCACGCCGTTCCGGTCGGACACCCGCGCCATCCCGTTCGTCCGCTACGAGGCCGACGAGGCGGTCCCGGACTTCGAGTACGGCTACGGCGACGCCCTGCGCGACGGCCGCGTCGTGCGCCCGGTCTACTTCCCGCGGACGGGCGGCGAGATGGAGTGGAGCGCCCCCGACGGCGTCGTCCACAGCGCCACGTTCGACGACTCGCTCGCGAGCCAGCTCGCCAACCAGCGGCTGCGGACCGCGCTGTCGCTCGACGGGGAGTGGCTGCCGTCGGTCCTGCGCGAGGCCGTGGCGCGACTCGATGCGGTCCGCAGGCACCAGGCCGACGCCGGGGGCCTCGTCATCGCCATGGACCAGGAGCACGCGCGCGGGATCGCCGCGCTGCTCCGGCGCGAGGTCGGCGTGGGGGCGACGGTCGTGACCTCCGACGACCCCGACGCGTCGGCGAAGATCGCCGCCTTCGGCGCGGGGAGCGAGCCGTGGCTGGTGGCCGTGCGGATGGTCAGCGAGGGCGTCGACATCCCGCGCCTGCGCGTGGGCGTGTACGCGACCACCGTCACCACCGACCTGTACTTCCGCCAGGCGGTCGGGCGGTTCGTGCGCTGGGTGCCCGGGATCCGCGACCAGCGCGCGTGGCTGTTCATCCCCGACGACCTGCGGCTGCGGATCCGCGCCTCGGAGATCGCCGAGCAGCGCCGCCACTCGCTGCGGCGCGTCGCCCGGCCGGGCGAGGACGACGATCCCGACGCGCAGCGCCGCGCGGAGGCGGCCGAGCTGGCGGCGGGGGAGCAGCTCTCGCTGTTCGCGGCGCTGTCGGCGGTGGCGGTGGGCGACGCGTCCACTGGCGAGGCGTGGAGCGAGCCGCTGCCGGGCGAGTGGGATGACGGCGCCGACCCCTCGATCGAGCTCGAGCTCGGCCCGCCCCCGCCGCTCGTGGCGCCGCCCACCGGTCTGGTCTTCGGCGGGGCGACCCGCCGCGCCGTGAAGGATCGCCTCCGCGTGGCCAACGCCGAGGCGGCGAAGGACATCGCGCGCTGGTCGGGGATGAGCTACGCGGCGGTGAACCTGGAGCTCAACCGCTCAGCTGGCGTCCGGCGCGTCATCGAGGCCACCGAAGCACAACTCCAGGCCCGCCTCCAGGCCGCCCGCCGCTGGCAGTGGCGCCTGGGGAAGTAGTGGCGCCTCGGGAAGGAGGCCGGTCGGTACGGACATGTCGAGGCCCCCACCGTCGCCGGCAGGGGCCTCGCTTCGCTTCAGCGCGAAGAGGACTGAGGGTCAGTCCTCGCGCGTGGCGACCTTGTCGCCTACGACCATGGTCAGGATGCCGTAGAGGAAGAAGGAGACGAGGCCGCCGACGACCCAGCTGAAGTCCGCCAGTCCCTTGAGCGGCGGGATGATCCCGTCAACGGGGAAGGGCGCGCCATTAGCTGAATACGAGCCGCCGATCGCGAACACGATGCCCACAAGGAGCGAGACGATCGCGATCCAGTTGAAGCCGCTCACGTACCGGTACCTGCCGTCGCTGCGGTAGAGGTCGGCGAGGTGCAGGTGGGTGCGGCGGATCCACCAGTAGTCGGCGATGAGCACGCCGGCGATGGCGCCGGTGGCGCCGCCGTAGGTGCCGAGCCAGGTGAAGATGTAGCTCTGCGGGTTGCTAAGCAGTTCCCACGGCTGGATGAGGATGCCGATCACGCCCGTGATCAGGCCACCGGTGCGGAAGCTGATGAACTTGGGGAGCACGTTCGAGAAGTCGTACGACGGGCTCACGATGTTGGCGGCCACGTTGACGGAAAGCGTCGCGACGGCCAGCGTGAACAGCGCGAAGATCGCGACGAAGATGTTGTCCATCTTGCCAACGAGCGTGACCGGATCCCAGATCGGGTCGCCCTTGAATACGACGGCACTTGCCGAGGTCACGAGGACGGCGATCAGCGGGAAGACGGTCATCGTGGTCGGCAGGCCGAGTACCTGCCCGATTGCCTGCTCGCGCTGGCTGCGGCCGAACCGCGTGAAGTCCGGCATGTTGAGTGAGAGCGTGGACCAGAAGGCGATCATGCCCATGAGGGCGGGCGGGAAGACCTTCCAGAAGTCGACGCCCCAGCCGAGCTTGCCCGGATCGTTGACGATGGGGCCGAAGCCGCCGGCCGCGATCGCCATCCAGACGAGCAGGATGATCGCCACGACCATGACGAATGGAGCCGCCCAGTTCTCGAACCGGCGGATGGTATCCATGCCGCGCATGATGATGAGGATGTTCAGCGCCCAGAAGACCAGGAAGCTGATCCACATCGTCCAAGGTTGTGGGGCGAACTGGCCGGTGCCGATCGAGATCGAGGATGCCTTCAGCCAAGAGTCGCCGAGAATCTCGCCGACGAGCACGAAGATCGCGCCGCCGCCGATCCAGGTCTGGATGCCGAACCAGCCACACGCGACGAATGCGCGGATCAGGGCCGGCAGGTTCGCGCCCCAGACGCCGAATGATGCCCGGGCGAAGACCGGGAACGGGATGCCGTACTTGGTGCCGGCGTGGCTGTTCGCCAGCATCGGGATCAGGACCAGCACATTCGCGATCATGATCGTCAGGATCGCCTGATACCAGGCCATTCCCAAAGCGATCAGGCCGGCGGCCAGCGTCCACGTCGCCACGTTGTGGGCCATGCCGATCCACAGGGCGATGTAGTTGTACGTGGTCCACGTCCGCTTGGCGATCGGAACGGGCGCCAGGTCATCGTTGTGGAGCCGCGAGACGCCAAGGGCCGAATCGGCCTCTGGGCTGAGCTCGACGCGACCGTCCGCAAGGATGGTCTGCTCCATCGACGCTGCTGTCATTGAGCCTCCTCCCGCGTGGGTTGACCGGTGCCTCGCACCTTCGACGGGCGGCCGTCCAGCTCCCCATGGCCCCGGAGCCCTCCAGCCCGTGCTCTCACGGGCTCCTCCGGGAGCGGGCGCGCGAGGCGCGCCCTGGGGTCAGGCACCGAGGCCCCCGGGGATCGGCAGGGAGGGGACGGCAGCGATGCAACAGGCAGGAGCCGAGCGGGCGTTTCCGTTCGACTGGGCGTCGAGACGGCTCGGAGCCTTGGCGGCCGGTGCCTGGCGCACGTTCACCCTTGCACGATCGCGGACCTCGACGACTGGACGTCGCGAGTAGGCCCGGCCTTTGGCCCCCACGGCCGCTGGTGGACCTTGGGCCGGATTGTGCGCCGCCGGACGTCGGCTGTCTCGCCCGTCCCGCAGCCCCTCGTCGGCGGCAACTCCGTCGGGGCGCGCGCAGATGTGGTGACCCGCGGACATGTGGTGACCCGCGGCCACCACCGTGGGGCGTGTCTGGACGACGATCCTTGGTTCGGTGCACCAGCGTCAGCATTCGGCCCTCTTGGTGACGCCGCGCCACCAATTCTGCCCCGAGCCCCGGTCAATCCACCGTCTTGGTGACGCCGGGCCACCGAGAAGGGACCCTTGGTGACGCTCCGCCACCAACAGGACCTTCTTGGTGACGCTCCGCCACCGATCCGGCCTTGAGAGCCGCCGCATCGGCGAATTTGGTGACGCAGCGCCACCACGGGCTCGAAGGCGGCGCAGCCCCAACTCGCCGCCGCTGCTGCCCGGCCGGGATCATGCCCGGGGCATGGAACGGGCCCGGCCGCCTCCTCGACGACCGGGCCCGCCCTCTCCTCCCGACCTACGCGGGCACGGTGCCCGGGGCGTAGCCCTCGGCCTCCTCCTCGTGCCCGCCGTGATAGTCGGCGTCCTGCGGTCGGCGGATCTGCGACTGGGCGACGACGCGGTCCCGGCGCAGGCCCCGGAAGTCCTCGAGGCGCGTCCAGCCCTGGTCTCCGTGGCGCTCGAGGAACGCGGCCATCCCGTCGGTCAGGTCACGAATGACGTTGGGGCCGATCGCGTGGTCAAGCATGGCGGCGGTGGCCACCTGGACCGTGCCGCAGCCGAGCAGGAAGTAGTCGAGCGCCTGCGCCCAGCCCGACACGCCGCCCATGCCGCTGAACTCGCGATCCGGGAAGGCCTTCGTCAGCTCGGCCATCTTGGCCAGCGACAGCGGCAGGATCGCCGGCCCGCCCATCCCGCCCGGCGAGACCAGGCCGTCGACGTTGATCTCGAACTCGAGGGTGTCGGGGTCCAGGAGCGGCAGTGCCGGGAACGTGTTCGACGAGCTGATGGCGTCGGCGCCACCACGGAAGGTGGCCTCGGCCTCGTCGACGATGTTCGCCGTCGCCGGCGTCAGCTTGACCCAGACCGGGACCGTCGCCGCGGCCTTGACGGCCTGCGTCGAGACGGAGCACAGGACCGGGTCCTTGCCCACGTTCGACCCCATGTCCACGCGGTCCATGTGGGGGCACGAGAAGTTGAGCTCGATCGCGTCGGCGCCGGCCTCCTGGACTGCGCGCGTCAGCGTCTGCCAGTTGTCGAACTCCTTGTCGTCGCCCGAGCCGGCCATGATGGAGGCCACCAGCACCCGGTCGGGCCAGTTGCGCTTGATCCGCTCGAGGCGCGGCACCCACCAGTCGACCGGCTTGTCGCTGATCAGCTCCCAGTTCCACGACGCCATGAGCGTCGTGTCCGGGCGCTTCGCCATCGAGACCCTGCCGCCGGCCACATCGCTGCGGAGGAACTTCGTCCTGGGCCCCGCCACGTTGACCACGGGGTGCATGCCGATGGTCTTGGTGACCACGCCGCCCCATCCCGCGTCGAAGGCACGCTCGATGTTGCTCTCTGACTCAGTGGGTGGCGCAGAGGCGAGCAGGAAGGGGTTGACGAAAGGGATCCCGGTGAAACGCGTGGACAGGTCGGCCACCGACTCGCTCCTCATAACGCCGCGGACGCGGTGCGGCTGCGGAAGGCGGAATGGTCGGGCCGCGCCGCCCATGAGGCATAGGGCCGATAGTCACATCGACTCGCCCGCCCTCGCCCCGCCGCCCGCCTGCCGCCTCCTGCCCCCGGTACACTCGCGATGCCGACAAGAAGAAGGGCGCAGGCCGCGACGCACGACGCGCGGAACCGGCCCCAGGAGGAACCCATGGAGCACCGCAGGCTCGGCAAGACCGGCCGCAACGTCTCGGTCATCGGGTTTGGCGCCTGGGCCATTGGCGGCGACTGGGGCTCCCGCGACGACGCCACCGCGCTCAGGGCGCTCCACGCCGCAGCCGACGCCGGCGTGGACGTCATCGACACCGCCGACGTGTACGGCGACGGCCACAGCGAGCAGCTGATCGGCCGGTTCCTCCGGGAGCGCCCCGGAGAGACGTTCTTCGTCGCCACCAAGATGGGCCGCCGGGTGCCGCAGGTGCCCGAGAACTACCGGCCCGAGGCGTTCCGCGAGTGGAACGACCGCAGCCGCGAGAACCTGGGCGTCGACACGCTCGACCTGGTCCAGCTCCACTGCCCGCCGACGCAGGTCTACTACACGCCCGAGGTCTTCGCCGCCCTGGACGAGATGGTCGCCGAGGGTCGGATCCGCAACTACGGCGTCTCGGTCGAGAAGGTCGAGGAGGGCCTCAAGGCCATCGAGTTCCCGGGCGTCGCGTCCGTGCAGATCATCTTCAACATGCTCCGCCAGCGCCCCGCCGAGCGCTTCCTCACCGAGGCAGCCCGCCGCGACGTGGGCGTCCTGGCGCGCGTTCCACTCGCGTCCGGGATCCTGACCGGCAAGCTGCGCGCCGACTCGTCGTTCGAGGCCACAGACCACCGCGCCTACAACCGCAACGGCGAGGCGTTCGACCGCGGCGAGACCTTCGCAGGCGCGGACTACGGCACGGGACTCGAGGTGGCCGACGCGCTGCGCGAGCTGGTCCCGCAAGGTGCAACGATGGCCCAGATGGCGCTCCGCTGGATCTTGATGCACGACGGCGTCACGGCCACGATCCCCGGGGCGAAGGCGCCCGAACAGGCGGTGGCAAACGCAGCGGCCGGGGATCTGGCGCCGCTGCCGCCGGTGACGATGGAGCGCGTTCGCGAGCTCTACGACGCAAAGGTCCGGCCGCTCGTCCACCAGCGCTGGTAGCTCGCCAGCGCCGGGCCGCCGGGTCGGCCCCCGGAGTGCTCCGCTGCCGGGTATCGTGGCCGCCATGAGCCTCACCTTCCGCGTGCCCGGCGCGGTCCTCACCGAGCGCGAGCACATCGTCCCCCTGGTCCACGGCGACCCCGCGCGGGGCACTGTCACGGTGTTCACCCGCGAGGTGGCGGCGCCCGACGGGCTCGAGCGGCCATACCTCGTGTTCCTCCAGGGCGGTCCCGGCCACGAGGCGTCCCGGCCGACGAGCCCGCTGTCGGGCTGGATGGCGCGCGCCGTCCAGGACTACCGGATCCTGCTGCTCGACCAGCGGGGGACCGGGCGCTCGACGCCGGTGGGTGCGCTCATCCCGGGCGCGACGCCAGCCGAGCAGGCGGAGTACCTCACCCACTTCCGCGCCGACTCGATCGTCCGCGACTGCGAGCTGATCCGGCAGGAGCTGGGCGTCGAGCAGTGGAGCCTGCTGGGCCAGAGCTTCGGCGGGTTCACCTCGCTCACGTACCTCTCGATCGCCCCGGAGGGCCTCCGCGAATCGCTGATCACCGGCGGCCTCGCGCCGATCACCAACCGCCCGGTCGACGACGTCTACGCCGCGACCTGGGTCCGAGTGCGCGAGGCGAATGAGCGCTACCACGCCCGGTATCCGGGCGACCGCGATCGGCTCGCGTCCGTCCTCGAGCGCCTCGACGCCGAGGACGTGCGGCTCCCGAACGGCGACCGCCTCACCGCCCGCCGCTTCCGACAGCTGGGCATGTGGCTGGGCGACAACGCGGGCTTCGAGAAGCTGCACCACGTGCTCGAGCTGCCACTCGGCTCGCCCGCATTCCTCCACGACGTGCAGCACGCCATGGGCTGGGAGCGCAACCCGATGTACGCGACCCTCCACGAGTCGTCGTACGCGGACGGCGTGGCCACGCGCTGGTCCGCCCACCGGCTGGCACCCGAGGACGCGATCAGCGGCGACCTGCTGGGCGCCGAGCACGTCTTCCCCTGGATGTGGGAGGAGTACCGCGGGCTCCGAGGGCACCGCGCGGTGGCCGAGATCCTCGCCGAGCACCCCTGGCCCCGGCTGTACGACGCCGACCGGCTGGCCCGGAACGACGTCCCGGTAGCAGCGACCATCTACCACGACGACGTCTACGTCGACCGCGTCTTCGCCGAGGAGACGGCGCGCGGCGTCCGCGGGCTTCGGCCGTGGATCACCGACGAGTACGCCCACAGCGGCCTGCGCGCGGACGGCGAGCGGATCTTGGGGCGGCTGTTCGACATGGTGCGCGGCCGGGCATGACCGACCCGGGGCCCGCCGTCGCCCCACACCGCCGGGGGCTCGATGCTGCCGCCCGTCGCGACGTCGGGCTGCTGTTCGCCACCCGCGTCCTGCGGATGTTCGGCTACGGGTTCCTGGCCGTGGTGCTCGTGCTGTACCTCACGGCCATCGGGCTGTCGGGTGCCGAGACCGGGCTCCTGCTCGGGCTCACGCTGCTCGGCGACGCCGGGGTCTCGCTGTGGCTGACGACCCACGCGGACCGATTCGGGCGCCGCCGGGTCCTGGTCGCAGGGGCGGCGCTGATGCTCCTCGCGGGCGTCGCGTTCACCGCCACCTCGCTCCTGCCCGTGCTGCTCGTGGCGGCAACGCTGGGGGTCATCAGCCCGTCGGGCAACGAGGTGGGGCCCTTCCTCGCGGTCGAGCAGGCCTCGCTCTCGCAGCTCATCCCGGACCGTGGCCGCACCCAGCTCTTCGCCTGGTACCAGCTGGCGGGCTCCTTCGCCACAGCGGCCGGCACCCTGACGGGCGGCGCCATCGCCCAGGCCGCCATATCGGGCGGCGCGCAGCCGGCCGACGCGTACCGGCTCGTCATCGTCGGCTACGCGCTCGTCGGCATCGTGCTGGGCGGGCTGTTCCTGCTCGTCTCGCCGCGCGTCGAGGTGCCTCCGGCCAGCGTCCGCGACCAGACCGTCGCGAAACGGCTGGGCCTCCACCGCTCGCGGGGCGTCGTGATGCGGCTGTCCATGCTGTTCGCGCTCGACGCGTTCGCCGGCGGCTTCGCCATCCAGAGCTTCATCGCCTTCTGGTTCCACCAGCGGTTCGCGGTGGATCCGGGCGCGCTCGGCGCCGTCCTGGCGGGCGCCAACATCCTGGCCGGGTTCTCGGCGCTGGCGGCGGGACGCCTGGCGGCGCGGTTCGGCCTCGTGAACACGATGGTGTTCACGCACCTGCCGTCGAACGTGCTGCTCGCACTCGTGCCGTTCATGCCCACGCTGCCGCTGGCCGTCCTGTGCCTGTTCGCCCGGTTCGCGATCAGCCAGATGGACGTGCCGACGCGCCAGAGCTACACGATGGCGATCGTCGCCCCCGATGAGCGATCGGCTGCCGCGGGCGTGACGGGGATCGCCCGGTCGCTGGGCGTGGCGGCAGCGCCGCTGATCGCCGGCCCGCTGTTCGCGACGGCCGCGCTCGCATCGGCGCCGTTCGTGATCTCGGGCGGCCTCAAGGTGGTCTACGACCTGCTGCTGTACCGCTCGTTCCGGCGCCTGCGCCCGCCCGAGGAGCAGCTCCCGGACTAGTCAACATGGAAGGACCGGCGCTCGCGCATCATCGTGGATTGCGCGGGCCGCTTGAGAGATCCGCGTAGCGCCACATGCGGGAGGCCGGTCCAATGAGATCGG
>JAJYMP010000616.1 GCA_021786915.1 Chloroflexota bacterium | reverse complement strand
CGATCTGTCCCAGAACGCGACCCCCGGGGTGAGGCGCCAGAGGAAGGCTGCGAGCGCGACGATGGTGGTGGCGGCAATGATCCGGGCCGGGGTCAGCGGGGCGAAGCTGATCCGCGCGGTCGCCTTGGGCTCCGGCGCCGACTCCGGCATCGCCTTGGGCGGCGCTCCCATCGGCCGAGCGGTCCCTCTCGGCCGCTCGCGTCGAGTCCCCGGCCGCTCGCGTCGAGTCCCCGGCCGCTCCTGCTGCATCCAGACCAGCGCCAACCCGAGAACCACGAGGCCGGCCGCGAGACCCGCGAGCGCGTCGAGCGGGATGAGCCGCGCCGTGATCGAGTGCGTTCCGGCGCCGACCGGCACCAGCAGCCCGCCCAGCGCACGCGCCGCCGAGACCGATGCGCCGTCCACGGTCACCTGCCAGTCAGGCCACCACGCACGGTCGATCCACACCCAACCCGCCGCCGGAGCGGCCACCGTCGCCTCGATCTGGCCGGGCAGCGAGGTGACCGCGCTGCGCGCCACCGCGACGCTGCCGAGCCGCGACGTGTCGATCGTCCAGTCGGTCGGCGTCGTCGGCACCAGGTGCGAGCCGCCGGGCGCCGCCGTGACCAGTGAGGCTGGGATCCAGTAGGGCGGCTCGAGCGCTTCGCTGTCGCGGCAGAAGACGGCCTTCGTGGCGGGGACAGTGGCGATGGTCTGCCCTGGGCAGGCCGCCCCGTTGAAGGTGACCACCGTGTCGATGCCGAGGGCGCGCCGCACGTCGTCGCCGGCGGCGCCGCTGCGCAGGTCGGTCACGAGGGACTCGACCACCGCAAGGTTCAGCGAGCTGAACATCCGGATGTCGGCGACGCCGGCGGCCGCCAGCTGGTCGGGCATCCCCTCGTACCAGCCCGGCTCGCCGAGGGTGAGCAGGCGATGGGCATCGGCCGCCCGCGCCTCCTGCACGAAGGCCGTCGAGGAGCTGTCGAACGCCGGCAGGGTCGCCGTGCTGTTCGGGGCCGTCCCGAAGGCGAAGAGCGGGAGGGCGCCGAGCGACAGCAGCGCCAGTCGCGTCACGCGGCGCGGTCCGCCTCGCCGCCGGGCGACCGCCACGGCGATGAGCGCCGCTCCGCCGATCGCGACCTCTCCGAGCCTCGGCCAGGGCTGGCCGAGTGCCTCGATCGCCGTCCTCCGCAGATCGGGCAGGGTCTTGGGGTCCACGAACGAGCTGCTGAACATGTAGACCGCGTTGAAGACGTCGGGCGCCGAGGACAGCATCCACTCGACGATGACCCACACCATCGCGACGGCGCCGAATGCGAGGACGGCGAGGCCGAGAGGATCGGGGAGGGATCGCCGCGTCGCGGCCTCACCGCCGGATCGGCCGCTCGCGCCGACCGCTGCGCCGCCTTCGCTCGCTCTCCCCAGCCCCAGCCGCGCCGCCCCGACCGCCGCCAGGATCCCGATCGCGAGCGATGCGACCATGTACGAGCGGACCGGCGACCGCAGCACGTTGTGGAGCGGCACAGCCGTCCACCACGACGGCTGGAACGCGGCCACGATCGGCAGAACGAGCGCCGCCGCGACGAGCAGCGCCATCGGGCGCGAGCGACGCAGCGAGAGCGCCACTGCCGCGAGGACCAGGACCGGAATCCCCACGTACGATGCCGCCTCGAGCAGCGCGAACGTGGAGTCCGGATACCAGATCTTGTAGATGTCCCACCAGCCGTGTGCTGTCGGGACCGCGAAGGCGTTGCTGAAGGCGGTCCCCAGCAGGTCGAACGGCGTGGCGGCGCTCGCGAACAGGTCGGCGGGCGTCATCGACGAGCTGCGCACCGAGAGCGTCGTCAGGATCGCGGTTGGCAGGAGCTGGACCGCGCCCACCGCCCCGCCCACCAGCCCGAACGGCACGATCCGCGCGAGCACGCGCGGGCGCGGGGCGGCGGCGACCAGGAGCAAGACCGCGGCGATCCCGGTCAGGAGCCAGGTGTTGGGGTGGCCGCAGAGCGCCTGGACGCCCCACAGGATCCCGGCGGCAACGGCGTTGCGTCGGGAGGGGAGTCCGCGCCCGGCGAGCGGCAGCAGGACCCACGGCATCCACCCGTAGGCAGCCACCATGTTGTACCACTCGAGCTTGGAGACGATCGCGCCGCCGAGCACCGCCACCACCACGGCGATCGCCGAGGCCGTCCGCACCCGTGCGTAGCGCATCGCCAACAGCCCTGCCCCCGTTCCGGCGAGGGTCAGGTGGAGGATCCGGGTGACGTCGAGGGCGGCGAGCGGCGGAAGCTGGAATATCAGCCAGTTGGGCGGGTAGAACGCCCCGACCTGGCCCTCGGCGTAGAGCGGGAAGCCGAGTCCCATCTGGTCGTTCCAGAGCGGCAGCCGCCCGGCGGAGAGCGCGTCATGCGCGAAGCTCGCCAGCGGGTAGTCGATCTTGGGCATATCCGGGTTCCAGAGCCAAGGGCCGCTCAGCAGCCCGGGCCGCGCGGCCGCGATCGCCGCCACGAAGCCGAGCAGGGCGAACAGGAGTGCCGTCCCGCGCGCATCGATGCTGGGACGCGCCAGCCTCCGCTCCAGTCGGGCCGCGATCCCGCCGGTCACGCCCACCCGTTCGTGTAGACGATGGCGATGCCCCAGGCGGCAACGACGAATCCGAGGACGATGGCCAGCGCCGCCTCGAAGGAGATCCGACCGCGAAGGCCGTGGACGGTGAGGAGCATCAGGAACGGGTAGATGTCCTGCGCATATCGGTAGCCGAACTGTTCGCCGCCCGGATCCGCGTGGGTCAGCACCGGCACGAGGATGAGGGCGACGGAGACCCAGGAGCCGATCGTGAACCAGTCACGGACGCGCGCTCTGACGGACCACACGAACAGCGGGGTCGTGAACAGGATGCTGAGGCCGCCGAGGATGCGCGGCCGCACCCACGGGAAATCGGCGACCTGCACCGGCATGTTCAGGAACATGGCGTACATCTGACGCGGGATGCTGTGGATGCTGAAGAAGCCGTACTGGTACTGCTGCTCCGCAAGGAGGCCCGGGATCAGCGCATAGCCGTTCTCGAACGGTGACCCGAAGCGGGCCACGTCGTAGGCGAGGTAGAAGGCGAGCGGGAGTGCCGCCGCGGCACCGAACGGGATGACCAGTCGCAGGAAGCCGCGGATGGGCGGTCGCCGGAAGGTCGCCAGGCCGCCGCCAAGATGCCCGAACGGGGTGCCGCCACCGGCCTCGGAGCGGACCGCGCGGTCGGCGAAGTAGGCGAGGAAGAACGGGAATGCCATCGCGACCGGCAGCCGCGACATGGCCGCTCCCGCAAACGCAACGCCGATCAACGGCGCTGGAGCGTCCCACAGGCATCCCGCGATCGCGAGCAGCAGGAAGAGGGTCGCCACCACGTGGGCGAAGTGCCACGAGGACCCGATCTCCGCCGAGTACCAGACGATCGTCCCGAATGCGTAGACGAGCGTCAGGAGGATCCGGACGGGGCGCCTCACGCCGACCCGGTGAAGGACCAGCGCCACCAGCGCAACGTTCACGGCGGCGAGGAAGAACGACGCCCACTCCTGGTGGAAGGCGGGGCCGAAGAGCGCCACCAGCGGCATGAGCACGATTGCCGGGGCGGGCGGGTACACCACGTAGAACAGGCCGTTGGTGGCGGGGATCAGCTCGTTGAGCCCGCTCCCGCTCTGGCTGAGGCCGAGCTGGCCGTGCAGGAAGGCGTTTGCGAGGGGGACGAAGTAGTCCAGGTTCTGCTTCTGGCCGTGGTTGATCCATGCGTAGACGTACCACGCCAGGACACCCAGGAGCCCCGGGATGAGCGCGCGGTCGACGAGCTGTGGCCGCGCCCTGAGCCAGTTGACGAATTCCGCCCCGTAGGTGGTCCCGAGGTAGGCGCGCAGGCGCTCCATCGAGTGCTCGTTCCTGGCCGGCTGGGGCTCCGTGCGGGAGCGCGGGACGGTATGGGGCGTTGTCCGCGGTGGCACCGAGCCCGGCATGGTTCCTCCCCAGATGCTCAGCGCACAGCGTATGGGAAGCTCTGCCCCCCCGCTACGCGCCCTGGAAACACCCCGGGGCGTGACAGGCGTCGCCCGGCGAGCCGAGAATCGCGTGCGTGACCGCTCGCACGATCCTGCACGTGGACCTCGACGCGTTCTTCGCGGCCGTGGAGCAGCGCGACCATCCCGAGCTGCGCGGCAAGCCCGTCATCGTGGGCGGCGGCGGTCCCGACGACCGGGGCGTCGTCAGCACGGCCAGCTACGAGGCGCGCAAGTTCGGCGTCCACTCGGCCATGCCGCTGCGGACCGCCGGGCGGCTCTGCCCACAGGGCATCTTCGTGCCGGTCGACGGGCGCAAGTACCAGGCCGAGAGCCGCCGGGTGATGGCGATCCTGCGCAGGTTCACCCCCCAGGTGCAGCCGGTCTCGATCGACGAGGCCTTCCTCGACGTCACGGCCTCGCGAGCGCTGTTCGGCGACGGGGAGGCGATCGGCCGGCTGATCAAGAGCGCCGTCCACGACGAGACGGGCCTGACGATCTCGGTGGGCGTGGCGACGACGAAGCTGGTGGCGAAGGTGGCGTCGGACCTGCGCAAGCCCGACGGCCTGGTGGTGGTCCCGCCGGGCGAGGAGGCCGCCTTCCTCGCGCCGCTCCCGATCTCGCGCCTGTGGGGCGTAGGCGAGAAGACGGCCGCTGCCCTCGCCGAGTACGGGGTGAGGACGATCGGCGACCTGGCGTCGCTGCCGGCGGACGCGCTGGAGCGGCGGCTGGGCAAGCACGGGGCGTCGCTGGTGGAGCGGGCGCACGGGGTCGACCCGGACCCGGTGGCGGGCGGCGAGGCGGCGAAGTCGATCGGCCACGAGCACACGTTCGACCGGGACACGGCGGATCGCGACGTGCTCGAGCGCACGCTCCTGGGCATGGCCGACGGGGTGGCCGGGCGCCTGCGCTCGTCGGGCATCCGGGCCGTCACGATCACGCTCAAGGTGCGCGACTCGAGCTTCCGCACCATCACGCGGCAGACGAGCCTCGACGTGCCGGCCGACCTGACCGAGCCGATCTTCGAGGCCGTCCGGGCGCTGCTGCGCCGCGAGCTGCACGGCCAGAAGATCCGGCTCGTGGGCGTCACGGCCTCGAACTTCCGCGACCGCGAGCAGCTTGCGATGTTCGACGCCCAGGAGGACCCTCGGCGCGTGGCGGCCGCGGCGGCGCTCGACAAGATCCGGGGCAAGTACGGGGATCGCGCGGTCACCCGGGCGCGACTCGTGCGGACAACCCTGCCCGCGCCGTTCGAGCGGGACCCGATGAAGCCCGTGGACGTCGCAGACGAAGATCCGGACCCACCGCGGAGCCGGCAGAGCCGTGACACAGAACCTGTCACGGACTTCGACGAGGATCCGTACACCGACGCTTGACATCGAACACCTGTTCGGTCTAGTGTCTGGGAAGAACGAACATCCGTTCGCATCCGGAAGTGCCCCCGGGTGACGACGACCCGCCGAACGTCAAGGAGACATCGACATGGCGATGGTTCGCGTCGCACCGGTCCCGGTCCAGGTGCGCACCAATCGGCTCAACGGCCTGCCCAACGAGATCACCTGGGGCGGGGATCGGCTCCCGATCACCCGCCTCGTGGCGATCCGCGACGAGCGCTCGGCGTACCCGGCGATCACCGGCCCGCGCACGGTGTACGAGGTGGACACGGCCACGCTCCGGCTCGGCCTGACCTTCGCGCACCGCTCGCGGCGCTGGACGATCGAGGCGCTCGACGGGCTTGATCGCGCCGCCTGAGCGCAACCACCAGACACGGGGGCCGAGACTCCTCATCGCGGACTCCCCGTTCGACTACGGGGCGGGCGCTGACCGCGCTCGCCCCGTGGGCCACCCTGAACGGCGCTCGCCCGGGCGCTCGAGGTCGCTTCGGCTCCTCGCGAAGCTTGACCCGCCCCTAGAATCGCCGGGTGGATACCAATGTGCGCTTCCGCGACCTGACGGTCGACCAGTTCGTCTCGCTCCTGGCCTCGGCGGAGCCCGTGCCGGGCGGAGGATCAGCGGCGGCGGTCGCGGGCAGCCTCGGCGGCGCGCTCGTGGCGATGGTCGCCTCGCTGTCCGTCGGCCGGCCGAAGTTCGCGGAGCACGAGCAGCTCCTGACCGAGGCGCGGGCTGCCGGCCTGCTGCTCGCCGACCGATTCCTGACCCTCGCAGACGAAGACGCGGCGGCGTTTGCGGGCTTCGGCGTGGCGATGAAGATGCCGCGCGAAACCGAGGACGAGAAGGCCGCCCGTGCGAAGGCGCTCCAGGCCGCGGCCCGCGCCGCCACCGAGGCACCGTATCGGACGGTCGAGGCCTGCCTCCAGCTGGCCCTGGAGGCCGAGTCGATGGCCGGGCGGAGCAACAAGAACGCCTCTTCGGACCTCGAGGTCGCCGGGCTGATGGCCGTCGCCGCTGCCCGGTCCGCGGCCGCGAACGTGTTCATCAACGTCCCGGCGATGGGGGACGACGCGACCGCACAGGAGATGCTCGTTCGAACCGAGGAGATGGTCGGAGACGTCGAGCGCCTGGCGTTGCGGATCCGCGAGATTGTGCGCGGCGGCGAGACGCGCCCCCCGGCGGAGGTGGGCACCGCCTGATCCTCGCCGGGTCGCGCGACTCAGCGGACCGCGATCACCGTGTCGAGGAACGCGCTGCCTGTCTCGCCGCCCACCAGGTATGCCGTGTCGCCCACTACAGCAACGCCGGCGTCCTCGACGCCCTCCGGCAGCCGCCCGACGACGGCCGTCCGGCCGGTCGCGGGATCGAACGCGAGGATCGCGGTGCTCGGGCGGCCCGCGCGCATGCCGCCGGCGATCAGGATCCGCCCGCCGAGGATGAACGCCGTCGCCTGCGTGAGCGCATAGGGCAGCCGGGCGACGACCCGGACGCTGCCCGTCGTCGCATCGATCGCCTGGATGGCGTTCGAGGGCGCGCCGGTCGTCGCGCCGCCGAACAGGTAGACGCGGCTCCCCGCAGCGGCGACCGCGGGATAGCGCACGGCCACCGGCAGCCGCGCGAGGGAGGTGAAGCTGACGCCGTCGCGCGTCGCGAGGACGTTCGGGTCCGGGACGCCGCCGCGCCCGCCGCCCACCACGAGCACCTCGCCGCCCACCGCGACCGCCGCGCCGTCGGCCCGTGGCGCCGGCAGGGCACCGGTCACCGAGGCGGTCGCACTCGCCCCGACCACGGACACGTCCTGGACCACGGCGCTCGCCAGCGTCTGGCCGCCGCCGACGACGAGCCAGCCATGGCCCAGCGTCGCCCCCGAAGCGTCGTGCACCGCGCTCGCCAGCCGCCCGATCCGCGCGACGGATCCCGTGGCCGGATCAAGCTGCAGGATCGTCGCCGTCGTCCCGCTCGGGGTCACGCCCCCCAGCACCAGCACCTCCGCGCCGCTGGCGACCACCACCGCCCGGCTGAGCGGCGACGGCAGGCGCATGCCGAGCAGCGTGGCGGCCACCCGCGCGGTTGCGCCGGGCGTGGCTCCCGCGCTCGCGTTGCCGGCGCTCGCGTTCCCGGAGCCCGTGGATGCGCCCACCGGGCCGCCCGATGCGGGCCCCGGGGAGCCGGCCCCGCTCGCGGTCTCCGTCGCGCTGGCGGCACCGGTGGCCGTCCCTGACGCCGCGGCGCCGGACGCAGACGGCGGGGCATTGCCGCACGCGGCCAGGGCGAGGGCGGCGGAGAGGCAGAGCGCCAGCCCGCCGGTGATCCGCCGGCTGCGCCGGAGCCGCCCCTGTCCGGATGCCGGCCCCGTGCCGCCGACGAGCCGGCCGCGCAACCGCGGGCGCAGGCCGTCAGAAGACGGCATTCGCGGGGATCGGCTGGTGCCCGTCGGGATCCGAGAGGAACCCGACGGCGGTCCCCGACACGTCGGTGTGGCCGTACTGCCAGACGATCTTCATGGTCCGCGGGTCGAGCACGATCATCCGGTCCCGTGCGTCGTCGTTGATGACGATGTCGCCGTTGGGGAGCGGTGTGCCGAGGCTGGGGTGGTCCAGGCGCCCCGAGCCCGAGGCGGGCGCGTAGCGCCACAACACCTTGCCCGTGGGCGTGACCGCCACCACCGCGCCGGGACTGCTGTAGTCCACGACGATCACGTTGCCCTGGCTGTCGAGCTGCGCGTCGGACGGGTACGCCACCGGGACGTGGATGTCGAAGAGCACCTGGCCGGTGGGCGACAGGCGCACCACGCGCGAGCCGGTGATCTCGGTGATGAGCAGGCCACCGTCCGGCAGCGGCGTGTCGCCGTTGGGTTCGCCGTAGGTCACTGGCGCGTTGTCGGTGCAGGCGCCGGTCCGGCCGTGCATCGCGACGATGTGCTTGTCGGGCGCGATCTCGAGCACCCGGCAGTTCACGATGTCGGCCACGACGATGTCGCCGTTGGCCAAGGGGTAGGCATCGTCGGGGTTGTGGAGGTAGCCGATCGCGCCGCTCGCGACGCCGTAGTGGCCGTACTGCCAGACCACCTTGCGGGTGCGGATATCGATCCGGTAGATGACCTGGTTGTACTCGTCGTTGGCGACGATGGTCTTGCCGTCCGGCGCAACGAAGGCGTCGTCAGCCGCGAAGTGGACGCCCGGAGGCAGCGAGCCCTTCGCGGGGAACTGCCAGAAGACGTGGCCGGCGTTGTCCACGGCCAGGATCCGGGCGTTGCCGCGATCGGCGATGAGCAGGCCGTACGGGAACGGGCCGGCTGGCGCGACGCGCGCGGCGGAGGACGATCCCGTGCTCGCGATGGGGCCGGCCGGACCTGACGCCGCGGGAGCAGCGCCCCCGCCCGCGGGGGCGTCCGACGGGCCGCCGCTCGAGACGTTCGCCGGGGCTCCGCTCGGGGAGGCAGCCGATGGCGTGAGCATGGTCGAGGCGGCCGCGGCCAGGACGACGGCCGCCGCCGCCACCGCGAGGATCCAGGGGCCCGGCCGCCGCTGCCCGCGGTGCGCGGGGCGCGCATGACGTTGGGGGGCGCTGAGAGTCATGACGGGACGCTAGCAGCGTGCGGCAGCCCCGCACCGGAACGTTGCGAATCGTTTACCCGGTCACCATCTGCCCACAGGAAGGGGCGCCAAGGACCGGTCAGGCGTTGAAGGCGAAGCCGCTTGCGAGCACGAATGCGACCAGCACCGCCAGTGCCGCGACGACGGAGACGAGGCCGGCGCCCCACATCTTCCAGTCGATGGGGCCCAGGGTGTCGGCCGCGTGGCCATGGTCGTCGTGGCCGTGTCCGGTGCCGTGGTCGGGGGCGGCGTGGCCGCCGTCGTCGTTGCTGGTCATCGTCGCTGTCGTCTGAACCTCCGTCGCCATTCTCGCATCCCCGATCGTCCTAGACTTCGTCCTGATGCTGACCCTCGTCCTCACCCGCCACGGCCTGACCGACCGCTCGCGCCCGGAGCAGCACCTCGGCCAGAAGATCGACATCTCCATCAACGATGCCGGCCGCCGGCAGGCCGACGCGCTCCGCCGCCGCCTCGCGCCGGTGAGCTTCGACCGCGTGATCACGAGCTCGCTCTTCCGGGCCCGCGAGACGGCCGACATCGTGGCGGGGCCGGGGCGGGTGGCCATCGAGGTGGACCCGCGCCTGCGCGAGATGGACTACGGCGCCTGGGAGGGCCGCACCTACGCGCAGATCGACGAGACCGACCGGGCGTTCCGCAGCCAGTGGGTGGAGCGGCCGGACACGCTGCGGTGTCCCGGCGGCGAATCGGGCGAGGACGTGGCCAGGCGGGTGACGTCGTTCCTCGAGGACCTGCTCGACGAGCACCGGCGCTGGACGGCCCGGGCGTCGTTCCGCGCGGCGACCGCCACCGGCGGGCCGGTGAGCGCGGCCGGGACCGACCATCGGGTCCTCGCCGTCGCGCACGGGACGCTCAACCGCGTCTTCCTGTGCGTCGCGCTGGACATCGACCTGCGCCGCTTCCGGCAGCGGTTCATCCAGAGCCAGTGCAACCTGACCGCGATCGCCTTCGCCGACGGCGCAGGGCCCCGCGAGGGCACCCTGCTCGTCTCGAACGACACGTCGCACCTGCGCGGCGCGAAGGACCTGCCCTGGGGCTAGGCTGATCGGGGCCTGCCAGCGCGGCCTCGCCCGGGACGTCCGTCTCGCTCAGCGCCCCGCTCAGCCAGTGGCGGCGTCGACGTCC
>JAJYMP010000190.1 GCA_021786915.1 Chloroflexota bacterium | reverse complement strand
GCCGAAGTGTGGGACGAGGAGGCCGAAGCGGGTGGCCATGCGTGAGCTCCTTTCCTGAGGGGTTGGGGGTGTCAGCCGGCGGATGCTGGGGTGACGGTGCCCGCCGCCTTCCAGGCGCTCGCGGGCCGCGCCTGGCGGCCCCAGCCCGGGTTCCCGACGACCTGGCCGTCCGCGTACACCACCCCGCCGCGGACCAGCGTCGTCTCGACCACACCGCGAACGCGCTTGCCGGCGTACGGGGTCCAGCCGATCTTGCCGATCACGATCTCGTCGCGGATTTCCATCTCCGCGTCGAGGTTCACGATGGCGATGTCGGCATCGGCGCCCACCTCGAGCCGGCCCTTCTGGGACAGGCCGAAGGCCTCCGCGGGCGATGTCGCGACGAGGTCCACGACGCGCTCGAGGCTGAGCCGGCCGTTGAGCGCGGCGTCGAGGAACATCGGGACGTAGAACTGCGTGGACGGCGTCCCCGTGTGGGCCTTCCAGCAGTCGGCCCAGCCGGGCTCCTTCTCCTCGCGCGTGTGCGGCGCGTGGTCGGTGGAGATGAGGTCGATGGTGCCGTCGGCGAGTGCCTCCCAGAGCGGCTCGGTGTTCTTCTCGGGCACGTAGTAGGACAGGGCGTAGGGGCCCCAGCGGACGATGTTGTTCCAGTCGTTGCCCAGGAAGACCGCCCACGGGTTGAGCTCGGCGGTCACGGCCCGGCCCGCCGCCTTGGCCGCCCGGAGCTGCTCGAGCACCCCGACGGTCTGGGTGTGGAGCAGGTGGAGCCGGGTCCCCGTCGCCTGCTGCAGGCGCAGCAGCAGGGCAGCGGCCGTGTCCCAGATGATCCCGTCCAGCGCCGAGTACGCCTTGGCGTAGGCCTGCGCATTGCGCTCGCCCCTGGCCCAGAAGCCCTGCTCGATGTGGGTCATGAGCTCCTGGTCGTGCGGATGGACCATGAGCGTCAGGCCGGTGGGCGAGATCGTCTCGAAGATCTCGAGCAGCTTGCCGTGGTCGTGCACGCCGATGCCCGGCATGTGCGGGTAGTCGCGGCCGCTGTCGACAACCATGAACACCTTGAACGCGCAGATGCCGCGGGTAGACATCTCGGCGATCTGGTCCGGCACCGTGCCGGCCACGTTGATGTTCCAGTCGACGATGGCGCGCTGGTTGTACAGGTCGATCATCGCGTCGAGGCGCTCGACGGTGTTGGGCGGCGGCGCCACGTTCGGCATCGCGAACGAGGTGGTCACGCCGCCGGCCGCGCAGGCGCTGGTGGCGGTGACGATGTCCTCCTTGTGGGTGAAGCCCGGCTCGCGGTGGTGCGAGTGGACGTCGATGGCGCCCGGGAGGATGTGCCGGCCGGTGGCGTCGATCACCCGAGATGCCTCGAGCGGCGCGCCCGGCGCGACGATGGCGGCGATCTGCTCGCCGGCGATCGCGATGTCGGCGGCGTAGCGGCCGGTCGCTGTGACGAGGGTGCCGCCGCGGATGGCGAGGTCGTATGACACCAGGAACCTCCGGTCAGGCCGTCGGGCGGGACAGGCGGACCACCTCGGCCTCGGCTGCCCGCTCGTGGACAATCACCTCGCCCGAGACGAGGTGGCGCTGGAACCACTGCACGATCAGGGGGTTCACCACGTCGCGGTACTGCGCGTACGCGGCGTAGTGCGTCGTGCCCGTCTGAACGACGAGCCGCTTGGGGCCGCCCGCCCGCTCGTAGAGGGCGTAGGCGTGGTCCTCCGGCGTGGTGGCGTCGTTCTCGACCGCGATCAGCATCAGCGCGCGGGGCGCGATCCGGTCGACGACGTCGATCGGGCGGTAGGCGAAGATCGCCTCGGCGCTGCTGAGCTGCACCAGCTTGGGCACCTTGTCGTCCACGTCCGACTTGACGGTCGTCGTGCGGCGCTCCGGGGTCGGCACCATTATCCCCTCGCGGGGCGGGACCAGCTCGGACTCGCCGGTGGTGACGAACTGGATCCGGTCGGCCCGGACGCGCTCGAGGAACTCGAGCCACTCGTACTCGCGGCGCATGCGGTGGAGCCAGTCCCGGCCGTCCGCCACGGGGACCTGGGACACCACAGCCTTGACACGCGGGTCGAGGCCCGCCGCGTACACGGCGTTGCCGCCGCCGGTCCCTCCCGACCCGAAGATCCCGATCCGGCCCCGATCGATCTCCGGCCGCGACTCGAGGTAGCTGACCGCCGCCCAGTAGTCCGCGACCTGGCCGATCGGGTCCAGGTACATGGCGTCACCGCCGCTGTCGCCGAAGCCGCGGTAGTCGAACACGAACACGGCCATCCCGGCCGCGGTCAGCGCCTCGTGGTACGGCTGGTAGAGGCGCGCCGTCCGGAGGCCCAGCCACCCGGGCCCCTGGGCGATCCCGGGGATCGGCGCCTCGGCGTCGTCGGGGAGCATCAGCGTCCCCGCGAGCTCGGCGCCGTGGCTGTGGAAACGGACCTCCTCGATGCGCATGGCCCCTCGCTCGGTGCTGCGTTAGGTCGGCGCGGGCCGACGCCCCGCTCTCCCTGGGGCGCCACGAGTGTAGCCAAAGGGGCTTGTTTTGTCTACATATTGACGCGAATCGGCTCCTCCGCGTGCCGAGCTCGTCCGCCATCGGGCGCGCAGGGGGGCCGCACGCAGGGCGCGACTGGCCCGAGGTGCTCGGCTGGCCTGGCGACCGGGACGCCTGCGCTGGGCACGGAGAGCCCGGCCCGGGATACGGGCCTCAGGCCACGGCAGGCCGCCCGGTCGGCGGCGGTGCTCGACGGCTTGGTCGGGACTGGCGTCCGGGCGCGCGGCGCTCCGCTCGGGCCGGCGCCGGGGGATCAGGAGACCAGGCGGCGGTCGCCCCGGTCCCGAGCCTCGGCCTCGCGGATGTAGCGCCGGATGAGCGCGGCGACGCGGCGGTAGTGCCGGCTGAGGCAGGTCACCGCGCCATCGGCATCGCCGGCCTTGATCGCCTCCCAGAACTCGCGGTGGATCGACGACGAGTGCTGGATCGTCGCCCAGCGCAGGAGCCGCGCGATCTCCTGGCGGAGCCGCATGATGAGGCCGACCAGCCGCGGGCGGCCGGTCACCGAGTAGAGCCGAAGGTAGAACTGCTCCCGTGCCGCCAGCTGCTCGTCAGGGCTGGACGCGCCCTCCATCGTCTGGAACAGCGCCTCCAGCTCCTCGAGGTCGTCTTCGGTGAGCATCGGGACCGCGAGGCGGACCGCGTGGCCCTCGAGCAGGATCCGGAGGTCGTAGACCTCTTCCGCGTCGTCCGCGTCGAGCGACGTCACGGTGAACCCGCGGTTCGGCGCCGACGAGACGATCCCCTCGTACTCGAGGGCCCGGAGCGCTTCGCGGACCGGGATCCGGCTGGTGCCGAACACGTCCGCGAGCTCCTCCTGGCGGAGGCGCATGCCGGGTGCGAGGACGCCGGAGAGGATGGCCTTCCGGACCGCCGACAGGACCATGTCCTGCGCGGTCACGTTCTCGTCGCGAGCCTCCTCGATGATCTCGAGGAACTTGGCGTCGGCTTGGTCGTTCCTAGCCTCTGGTTCCCTATTCACGGTCTCCTCGCCTCCTGATCGGCCGAGTCCTCGGGCCGCACGCCGGGGGCGACGGCTGCGTGTCCTGGCGCGTGGTGGCCGGTGCACCGATTGCTCGCGACTCGCCTGCTGCTCCCCTGAACACCAGTTCAGACAGGCGCGTCGTCATCGGAATGTATACATTCGTGGCAAACATTTGTCCACAATCCCCCCGAGGGCCTTCCGTGGAGCACCCGGCTCGCGCCCCAATGCTGGAGCGCCTCGGCCCATTCCGCCACCGGCCATTCGCCCTGTACTGGGCGGGCGGGCTGCTGTCCAATCTCGGGACGTGGCTCCAGACGGTGGCCGCGTCGATCTTCGTCTATCAGCTGACCGGATCCGCGCTCGCTGTTGGGTTCCTCAACTTCGCGGGTTTCGTGCCGATCCTGCTGTTCTCGGTGGCCGGCGGCATGGTATCGGACCGGTTCGACCGGCGGCGAGTCGTGATCCTCGCCCACGTCGTGTCGACCGCCGCGGCGGGTGTCCTGGCCGCCCTGACGCTATCCGGATCGGTGGACGAGGTCCACCTCGTGGTCACGGCGTTCGTGCTCAACACCGCGTATGCGATCGCCAAGCCGTCGCTGACTGCGATCCTGCCCAGTCTCGTGCCGCGCGACGAGATCACCGACGCGGCCGGCCTCAACTCGCTCCAGTTCGTCCTGGGCCAGATCGCCGGACCGGTGATCGCCACGGTCGTCATCGCGTTCGCGGGCGCCGGCTGGGCGTTCCTGGCGAACGCGCTCACGTACCTCGGGCCCATCGCGAGCATGGTCTACCTGCAGCGCCTGCACCTTGGCGCGAACCGCCCGCAGGACCTCCGCCCGGCCGCCCCCGCGACACGCGCCGGCGCGGCGCCCTCGGCAGGGCGGGCGGACCACGCCCCGCACGACCTCGCGGCGAGTGCCGGCGCCATCGCTTTCGTGCGGCAGCAGCCGTGGGTCCTGGCCCTGCTGATCGGCGTCGTCGCCACCAGCGCGCCGATGGAGGCAGTCCGAACCCTGTCGCCGGCGATCGCGACGGAGGCCCTCGGGGCCGCCGGAGGAGATGCCGGACTCGTGGTGGCCGCCCAGGCCGCGGGATCAGCGCTCGCGCTCCTCCTGTTCGTGCCCCTCCGGCGACGCGGCTTCGCGAAGCGCATGCGGACGCTCGGGTTCGCGATCCAGGCCCTCGGACTCGCCCTCACCGCCCTCGCGCCGAGCCTCGTCGTCGGCATGGCGGGCGTGGCCCTCGACGGCTTCGGCTTCTCCCTCGTGTTCCCGATCCTGACCGGCACCCTGCAGGCAGAGGTTCCCGATGCCATGCGGGGCCGCGTCATGGCCTTCCACCAGATGGCCCATCTTGGCAACCGACCGTTCACGGCCCTGGCGGTCGGCTCCCTTGCCGCCGCGTTCGGCGTGCGCGAGGCCGTCCTCGCCGCGGTCGTTCTCGCCCCGCTGGGCATCCTGGCCACTCGCCGCGCGTGGCGCCTGCTGGACGCCGGGGCGGCGCAGGTGGAGGACGCCACGGATCCGGCTGGACTGGCGGCGCCGCGGAGTTCGAGCGCGGGCGGAGCCGAGGCGCGTCTGCTGGCGGACGACGCGACGTCCGCAGGCTCCGTCGCCCCCTGACGGAACGCCGCCCTTCCGGCGCGCCCCCGGACGCGGCCGGCGGCCCGCCCAGCGTGTCGGCCTCCCGAAGGAGGCTCCCGGGACTCGCTATCCGACCCGGATGTTGACGGCCCTCAGGCGGGTCATCGACAGGATCTCCTCGAGGCCGTGCTCCGCGCCCACGCCCGAGTCCCGCCAGCCGCCGAACGGGACGGCCGGGAATCTCGTCTCCACGTCGTTGACCCAGACGTAGCCCGCCTCGAGCGCGTCGACCATGCGGAAGGCTCGGTCGATGTCGCGGGTCCAGACCGCCGCGGTCAGCCCGTAGGCGCCCTCGTTCGCGAGCGCGATGGCCTCCGCCTCGTCCTCGAACGTCAGCGCGGCCAGGACAGGCCCGAACACCTCCTCGTCCGCGAGCTCGGTCCCGGGACGCACCCGGTCGACGACGGTGGGCTCGAAGTAGGCGCCCCCCGCCAGCTCGGCAGCGTCGGGGATGCCCCCGCCGGTCAGGACCCGTGCCCCGGCCGCCGTCGCCCTCGACACCGCGCCGAGACAGCGGGCGCGCGCCGCCGGGCTGATCAGCGAGCCCATCTCCGTCGCCGAGTCCGTGGGGAGGCCGATGCGGATCCGGCTCACCGCCGCAGCGACGCGCTCGAGGACCGGGCCCGCGATCGAGGCGTGGATGACGAGCCGACTCGTGGAGCCGCAGCTCTGGCCCTGCACCCGCGTGTAGTTCATGCCCCGCACGATCGCAGCCGCCGCCTCGTCCACGTCGACGTCTGGGAAGACCACGATTGGGTTCTTGCCGCCCAGCTCGAGCGTCAGCGTCTTGACGTGCCCGCTCGCGGCCGCCGCAGCCTGGATCCGGAGGGCCGTGGCCGTGCTGCCGGTGAACGTGAGGCGGCGGACGTCAGGATGGCGCACCAGGGCGGCCCCGGTCGCGGGCCCGCCCGCCACGATCGAGACGACGCCGTCCGGGACCAGACCGGCCGTGAGTTCGCCCAGCGCGATCGCCGACAGCGGCGCCAGCTCGCTCGGCTTGAGCACCACGCAGTTGCCGGCGACGAGCGCGGTCGCGACCCGCGCGCAGGCGAACATCGTGGGGTGGTTGAACGTGATCATGCGGCCCACCACGCCCCACGGCTCGCGCTGCGTGTAGTGGTGCCCGGGGAGCGGGAACGTCTCGCCGCGGATCTCGAGTGCGAGCCCGGCGGCCTCACGCGCCAGCCGGACGCCCTTGGCGACGTCGGCGCGCATCGCGGCCAGCGGGTTGCCGGTGTCGTGCGCGTCGAGGAGCGCGAGGTCGTCTGCCCGAGCGGCGATGCGGGCGGCCAGCTCGCTCACGATGGCGCCGCGCTCGCGGGCGGGCACCCGCCGCCAGGCCCGGAACGCCTCGATGCCCGACGCCACCGCCCGGTCCACGCCCGCCTCCCCCGCATCGGCAAGGCGGGCGATCCGCCGCCCCGTCGCGGGGGCGAAGACGTCGATCTCGGGCGTGCCGTCCACCGGCGTGTCCGCCCGTCTCCCGATGAACGACCCCACGACGGGCGAGTCGCCCTCACCAAGCGCGTCGAGCAGCGTGTCGAGGATCATGATCACCGCCATCTTGTATGCAGTACAATCAGGATTGTAGACATTCTTCGCACACAGCACAGGACCGCACAGCGACATGAGGCTTCGGGGCGCATTCCGCATCGCCGCCACGACCTCGGCGACGTGGGAGCTGCTCCTGTCGCCGCTCGCCCTCGCCGACTGCGTGCCAGGGGCGCGCGACGTCCGGCAGGTGGACGAGCGCAGGTTCGAGGGCACCGTCCATGCCGCGGTGGGGCCGATGGACGGGGAGTTCGTCTTCACGGCTACGATCGAGGAGGCCGTCTTCCCGGACGCGCTGGTCGTGCGGATCGAAGGCGCGGACACGGTCACCCGGAGTCGGCTCGACGCCGCGGTGCGGGCCCGCGTCGCGGAGGCGGACGGCGGCACCGAGCTCGCCTACGACGCATCCGTCGGCGTCCACGGCCGGCTCGCGATCCTGGGCGAGATGGTCATGCGCGCGACCGCCAGCCTCATGATCGACGGCGCCGTGGGCTGCCTGCGCCGACGGCTCGAGGCCGCGGACGCGGCCGGGGCGGACGCGGCGCCCGGGCTGCAGGGGGGCCGGCCGTGACCGTCGGGAACAGCGAGGCGTTCGACGTCGTGGTGGTCGGCGGGGGCACGTCGGGGTGCATCGTCGCCGCGCGCCTGAGCGAGGACCCGACGATGAGGGTGCTGCTGGTGGAGGACGGGCCAGATCCGCAGCCGCTGCCCGAGGTGATCGCGGACCCCAAGCGCCAGGCGGAGCTGGTCCTGTCATCCCCGTATGTGCGGCTGTACGAGGCCGAGCGCCAAGACGGCTCGCCGCTGCCGCTGCTGTCCGGCCGGGTCATGGGCGGCGGCTCGTCGGTCAACAACCTGGCCGCTGTCCGGCCGATGGCCTGCGACTTCGAGGCGTGGTCGGCGTTCGGCGGCGAGGCGTGGTCGTACGCGGCCATGCTGCCGCTGATGCGGGCGATCGAGCGCGACGACGATTTCGCCGACGACCCGCTCCACGGCGATGCCGGCCCGCTGGTGCTCAGTCGCGGGTTCCGGCTCGACGACCCCGGGGACCCGCCGGTGCGCGCCCTCATCGAGGCGGCTGGCGCGCTGGGACTGCCGCCCTGCCCCGACCTCAACCAGCCCGCCCCCTTCGGCGTGTGCGCATCGCCGTACGCGATCAGGGATGACCGGCGCCAGTCGTCGGCGGTCGCCTACCTGGACCCCGCGCGCCAGCGGCCGAACCTCACGGTGCTTCCCGAGACGACGGTCGCCAGAGTGCTGCTCGATGGGCGCCGGGCCCGCGGCGTCGAGGTGGTCGGGCGGGACGGCGTGCGGCGCATCGCGGCCGGTGTGGTCGTGCTCGCTGCCGGCGTGTACCACTCGCCGCAGCTGCTGCAGCTGTCCGGGGTCGGGCCCGAGGCGGAGCTCCGGCGGCTCGGCGTCCCGGTCGTCGCGCCGCTCGACGGTGTGGGGCAGAACTACCGCGACCACGCGGTCGTCTACGTGACGTTCGAGGGGACGACCGAGCTGCGGGAGGAGTGGGTGATCCCCAAGGTGCGCCTGATCGCGCGGAGTCGTCCGGACCTAGCCGCCCCCGACCTCCACGTCTTCATGCGTCCCACCGTCCGCGTCGCCGGCCTGCCGCCCATGCTGCCGGTCTCGCTCCACCTGCTGGAGCACCGCTCTGCGGGGCGAGTCCGGCTGGCGTCGGCCGATCCCTCGGCGCTGCCCGAGGTCGAGCCCGCCTTGTGCGAGCATCCCGACGACGTGCGAGCGCTCGTGGACGGGATCGCGCTCGCGGCCCGCCTGGCCGCCCAGCCCCCACTCGCGGCCTACTACGGCCCGATGCTGACCCCGGCCGCGACCGACGACTGGGAAGAGCATGTGCGCACGACCTACGACACGTACCACCACGGGGTGGGCACGTGCCGGGTGGGCCGCGACGACGACCCGGGCGCCGTCGTGGACTCGAGCCTCCAGGTCCACGGGCTGGAGGGGCTGTTCGTCGCCGACGCGTCAGTGCTGCCGACGGTCCCGCATGCGAACACCAACCTCGCGGCCATGCTCGTGGGCGAGGTGGCGGCGCGCGTTGTCGCCGGCCGGGCGATGCCCCTCGGGCCCGCGGCGTCCCCCACAGTCGGCGCCTCACCCGCAGCCGGGGTTGTGGGTCCCCGCTAGGCACGACGCCGCGACGACGCGAGCGCTGGGGAGCGGCGCGCCACGCCGGGGGGCGGCGAAACCAGACCGGGGCCCGCGCGTGCGAGCCCCGGTGGAAGGTCAACCCTCGGCGCCCGACGGCGTGACCACGGCGGTCCGGTCGCACTCGACCACCGACGGCCACCGAACTGGGAGCTCGGCGTCGAGCGAGGCACCGTCCGCGATGCCCAGTGCGCGCCCGATGAACGTGTTCCGGAAGCGCAGCAGGCGAACGCTCTCCTGGCCCGTCTGGACATGCTCGCGCCACGTCTGGAAGGGCGGCGAGACGAGATCGCCCGCCGTCCACTCGACCGTGACCTCGTCCCCGCCATCCGTCCAGAGCCGGGTGGCGCCCGATCCGCGGAGGACCACGAACGCCTCCTCGGCCAGCGGGCGATGGGGCCGCGTCCGCCCCCCCGGCCCGATCTCCACCAGCGCGTGGTCGATCGTGCGGTGGCCGCCCATGGCGTACCGCCGGATCCCGACCGCGACGCCGGCCGAGGGGTCCGGATCGACCGTCTCGTTGACCACGTCGCGGATCGCGTTGACCCGCAGCGCGCCGTCCTCGCCCGTCTCCCGGCTGGTCCAGTAGTCGGCCTCGTCGTCGTACCGGTCGTGGAACCGGAAGTCGTTCTGGTACACGAACTCGCGGCTGCCGAACAGTTTGCGCAGCAGGCGCGTGTTCTTGAACGCGAGCTGGAGGGCGGGCAGGTCCGGGTCGGCGTTGTAGTGCTTGTGCCAGGCGTTGGAGGGGATCGTGATGACGTCGCCTGCCCGCCAGTCGACCCGCTGGTCCGGCAGGCCGTCGGCCTGGCGGAGCTCGCTCCAGCCCCGCCCCGAGACGATGTAGAAGGTCGCCTCGTCGAGGTGCCGGTGGCCTTGCTTCTCGCCTCCGGGCGGGACCTCGCTCAGGTGGATCCCCAGGGTGGTGTTGCCGCCCAGGGTGTCGAAGGCCGCCGCACGCGGCGCCGGGCCGTCGCCGGACGCGGAGCGGATCCGGCGCTTGGGGCGCGGCATGAGCGGGAAGGTCGCGATGTCCCGGGCGATGACGCCCTCAACCATCAGGAACTGCCGCCGCTCGTCCCAGTAGAGCCCGGTCCCGGTCGGCCGGTTGCCGGCCGGGGCGGAGGCGCTGTCGCGGTCGTCCACCGTCCGCTGCCTACTCGCCGGCCGGGCTGTCGGGGTGCCGCTCGATCTGGTGGAGCCCCATCTGCTTGACCGTGAAGGTGTCCTGGATCGCGAGGTAGCG
>JAJYMP010000219.1 GCA_021786915.1 Chloroflexota bacterium | reverse complement strand
TGCCCCTGGGCGAGCGAGGCCGCGAAGCCGCCCATCAGCGAGTCGCCGCTGCCCACCGGGAAGGACCCGACCTCCGGCGGCGGGCCGATCCGCCAGGCGCTCCCCATCGCGTCCACGAGCACTGCGCCCTCCACGCCCCGCGAGACGAAGGCCATCGCAGCACCGCTATCGCGCAGGGCCCTGGCCATGGCCAGGGCCTCGGCGAGGCCTCCCTGCGGCAGGCCCGTCGCCTCGGACGCCTCAAGGGTGTTGACCTTGACCAGCCACGGCCGCTCGCTGACGGCCCCCGCCAGCGCCAACCCGCCCACGTCCACGACCGCGCGCGCGCCCGCCTCGCGCGCGATGCGCATGGCCTGCGCGTGGGCGTCGGCGGGCGCGCCCACGGGGAGCGAGCCAGACACCACGACCAGCGTGCCGGCAGGATCCTCTGCCACCGCCGCCTCGATCGCCGCCCCGACCGCAGCCCACGCAGCGTCGTCGATCCGCGGCCCGGCCCCGTAGAACTCAGTCAGCCGGCCGGTCGAGCGGTCCAGTACCGAGAGGCACTCGCGCGACTCGCCGGACACCCAGACGGGCCGCGCCTCGATCCCGTCGGCCGCGAGCTGGTCCGCCATCCACGCGCCGGCGTGGCCGGCCAGCACCGGAATGGCCACGACGGGCATGCCGAGCGCCGCGGCGGCGCGGCCGACGTTGAGGGCCTTGCCGCCGGCCACCATCGAGAGCACCTGCGGACGGTGGATCTCCCCGGGGCGCAGCACATCGACAGCGGCGATCTTGTCCACCGACGCGTTCGGGGCGACGCACACCAGGCGCCTCGCGAGCGCGGTCGCCGCAGCGGTCATCGCGATGCCGGCCATCGCGCGCCCTAGTAGGCGCGGTACCAGCCGTCAAGCGGCTGGGCTGCCGACGTGATCGCGTTGGGGCGTTCGTGCCACGGCCGCCCGGCTGCGTCAACCAGCCTGGCCAGGCGCTCGAGGCGGCGCCGGCCCTCGCCGGCCAGCCAGTCGTCGCGGTCCGCGGGGGCCATGGTGGCTGAGGGGGACCAGACGCTTCGGCCCACCAGGACACCCGAGGCACCGGCGTCGCAGGCGACCTCGACCTGGCGCTCGAACGTGGCGTCGTCCACTCCGCCAGAGAGCAGCACCCAGGGCACCGCGCTCGCGGCGTCGAGCTCCGCGCAGGCGTCCACCCAGGCGGCCCGGTCGGTCACGCTCGCGTCGTACGGGAACTCGGCTTTGAGGACGTCCCCGCCAATCGAGGTCAACCGCCGCGCCGTCTCGGTGACGCAGCGCCGGCGCGCCTCGCCCGTGAGCTTGCCGCCCGACGCTGGGTCGAACCCGAGCGGCTCCACGAACAGCGCGAAGTCGTGCCTACGACACGCAGCAGCGACGCCCGCGACGAACCGCTCCTGGTCGGCGGCGTTGCTCGCGTCCGGGTGGTAGTAGACGAGCAGCTTGGCCGCCGAGGCACCCATTCGCTTCGCCTGCTCCACGGACCAGCCTGGCAGGACTCGGCTCACGCGCGCGTTCGCCTCGCCCAGGTACCCGGTGGCCTCGATCGCGACCAGCAGCCCGGCGCTCCCCGGCAGCGACCCGTCGGCGATGCACTGCGCGGCGCCGATCTCGGGGTCGAGCAGCGAGCCAGATGCGTGCGCGGCGAGGGCCCGGATGACAGCCCGCTTGAAGGCGACCATCTCCTCGTAGGTCGTCGTCTCCGGCGCCTCGGGGTGGAGCTCCTTGCGCAGGTTCTGTCGGTGGTCGAGGGCGAGCACGGCGAAGGTGCCGCGCGCCGTGGCACAAGCGTCGAGCCCGCGGCGGGTGCCGGGGCGGAGGGCCGTCTCGGCGACGGTCATGCGATGGCCTCGTCAGGGTCGCGGTGGTCCGCGCCGGCCCCGTCGGGATCCAGCACCGTGGCTGGGACCGCGGCCGGGTCGGCGGTGGCGGGTGCGGCGGACACCGGCGTGGCGACGACGGGTGCCGATGTGCCCGCTCTGGCCTTCGGCTTCGGCGCCGGGACGAACTGCGGGCTCGGAGCGGCGACCGGGCCGGGGCGCCCGGCGCCGACCAGATCCGGGTTGGGGGCTGCGCTCGATCGCCGGAGCACGAGCTCGTACGGCAGGATGACGGAATTCCCCGTCGGCGCCTGGCTGCCGGTGATGTGGTCCATGAGCAGCGACGCCGCGCGGTGTCCGATCTCGTACGCGGGCTGGCGCGCGACCGTCAGGAAGGGCTCGCTCACCCACTCCTCGGGCAGGTCGTCGAACGCGACGACGGACATGTCGTCCGGCACGCGGAGGCCCGACTCGCGCAGCGCCTTGATGGCCCCGAACGCGATGAAGTTGTTGGCGCAGAACACGGCGGTCGGCCGCGGCTCCGGACCGGCGAGCATGTCCATCGCCATCCGGTGGCCGTCGGCCTGGTTGCTCTTGCCGTAGTTGAACGAGCCGTAGTGGATCATCGACTCGGGCAGCTCCAGGCCGGCCTCCTCGAGGGCGCGGCGGGCGCCCAGCACGCGGTCCATCGACGTGGAGATGGACGGCGAGCCCGTGAGCACCGCGATCCTGCGGTGGCCCAGCCCGACGAGGTGCTCCACGAGCGAGTGGGCGCCCGCCTCGGAGTCGCAGCGCACGCTGTCCACGTTGCGCGACGTCACGCGCCGGTCGATGACCACGACCGGGGTCCGGTGGGACTGGAGCAGGCGGAAGGACTCGCCCGAGCTGCGAGCGGGGACCAGCAGCACGCCGTCCACCTGGCGCTCGATCAGCATCAGGAGGTACTGCTCCTCCTCGGCCTCGTCCTCGTCCGTGTTGCAGTACATGACCGAGTAGCCGTGGGCGACGAAGAAGTCCTCGACGCCGCGGGCGATCGTCGTGAAGTAGGGGTTGGAGATGTCCGCGACGACCAGGGCGATGGTCTTGGTGCGCTTCGACCGCAGCTGGCGGGCGAGCGCGTTGGGCACGTAGCCCAGCTCCTCGATCGCGGCCTCGACCCGGGCGCGCGTATGGGCGCTCGTGTGGCCGGTGCCGTTGAGGACCCGCGAGACGGTCATCGCAGACACGCCGGCCCGTTTGGCGACGTCGCTGATCGTGCTCATGGAAGGGGTGGGTACCACCGGTGGGCGGGCCGCTGGGCGGCCGCGGGGAGATCGGGGGGCCGGCCGCGGACCGGTCGGCCCCCCGATAGGGAACGCCTGAGAGGGGGTCCTACTTGTAGAGGACGGCCTGGATCTCGGGGTTGTTGATGTTGGTCTTGTCGTACCAGAAGAAGCCGGTGTCGATGGTCTTGGGCAGGGTCTTGCCGTTGACTGCGTCGACGGCGGCGTCAACGCACTTGGCGCCGATGCCGATGGGGTTCTGCGTGATCGCGCCAGCCTCGGCGCCGCTGTTGATGGCGTCCAGCTGCTGCTGGCCGGAGTCGTAGCCGACGGCGACGATCTTGCTGGTGTTGCCGGTCTCCTTGAGGGCGTCGAGGACGCCGTCGATCGAGCCCTCATTGGCCCCGAAGAAGCCCTTGAGGTCCGGATTGGCCGTCATGATGCCCTTGGCGAGGTCGGCCGACTTCTGGTGGTCGCCCGCGCCGTACTGGATCGAGACGATCTGGATGTTGGGGTGATTCTTCATCTCGGCGACGAAGCCGTCGCGGCGGGTGATGCCCGTCTGCGAGGTCTGGTCGTGGACGATGACGGCAACCTTGCCCGAGTCGCCGATGAGGGCCGCGAGCTTCTTTGCGGCGAGGCCGGCGGCGGCGATGTTGTCGGTGGCCACGGTGGTCACCGGGATGGTGCTGTCAACGCCGGAGTCGAAGCCGACAACCGGAATGTTCTTGGACTTGGCCTGGTTGAGCAGGTCGCCCGCGGCCTTGCTGTCGAGGGCGGCGAAGCACACTGCCGCAGGGTTGTTGGTCAGCGCGTTCTGCAGCATCTGCAGCTGGTCGTTGACCATGGTCTCATTCGCGGGACCCTGGTAGGTGACGCTGACGCCGAGCTTCGCGGCCTCGTCGAGGGCGCCCTTCTTGACGGCCTGCCAGAATGCGTGCTGCTCGCCCTTCGAGACGATGGCGATCGTCTTGCCCTTGGCCGCGCCGGCGTCCGTCGGCGGCGTGTAGGCGGAGGCGGCGCCCGTGCCCGACGAGGCGGCCGGCTGGGATGCCGCAGCCTGCGAGGCAGGTGCTGCGGACGGCGATGCGGCCGCGCCCGAACAGGCGCTTGCCACGATCGCGGCCGTGGCGGCGAGGCCAAGGATGCGCGTGAGCTTCATTTCTCCTCCATCCGAGACTAGTGTTCGCTGACCGATCTGCCGGGTCCTCTTGGACCCGACCCATGGCCCTATGTGGGGGGACGCGAGAGCGCGGGGCGACGAGGGTCAAGCCCTGGAGCGTCGCCTGAAGATGTCGAGCCAAACCGCCCCGATGACGACGAGGCCCGTGATGACGTACTGGAACTGCTGCGGGACGTTGTCGACCGACAGCCCTGTGCCAAGGGTGCTGATGAGGAAGGCGCCGATCAGCGTGCCGACGATGCTCCCTTCGCCACCCGCGAGGGAGGTGCCGCCGATGACGGCGGCGGCGATGGCGTTCAGCTCGTAGCCCATGCCCTGGCTCGGCTGCGCGGATGCGCTGCGTGCCGCGAGGACGATGCCGGCGAGGCCGACGAACACGCCACCGACGACATAGACCGCAATCTTCCAGCGGTCGACGTTCACGCCGGAGAGCCGGGTCGCCTCCTCGTTCGAGCCGATGGCGAAGGTGTACCTGCCGAGCACCGTCTTGTTGAGCAGAACCCAGGCGACCGCGGCGCCGCCGAACATGACCCACACGATGTTCGGGATGCCCGCGATGGGCTTGCCCATGAAGAAGTCCTGGAGGGCGGGCTGCGAATCGGTGAAGTAGATCGGATGGACGTCCGAGAGCACCTGGGCCATCCCCAGTGTGACGTAGAGCATGCCCAGGGTCGCAATGAACGGCGGGAGCTTGGCCTTGGCGATCAGCATGCCGTTGATGAGGCCGACGAGCCCGCCCGACGCCAAACCGGCAAGCAGGCCGAGCGGCAGCGGCAGCCCCCAGTTGACGGCGACGATCCCCATCGCCACCGAGGTGAAGGCCGTGCCCGTCCCGATCGAGAGGTCGATCCCGCCGGTGATGATCGCGAACGTGACGCCGGTGGCGAGGAGGCCGTTCGACGCCGTTGCCGTGAGGATGTTGCGGTAGTTCTCGAGGGTCGCGAAGTTGGGCGCGATGATCGAGAAGAAGACGAGGAGGATGACGAGTGCACCGAGCGCGAGCAGCCGCTGGACCGACTCGCCCGTCGCGAGCGTACGGATCCGGGAGGTAGACGCCGTCGTGGTCTGCATCAGTTCGCTCCGACGCTCATGGCGGTGCTCGTCTCGGGGCTGGCCGTAGCCACCGATTCGCGCTGGGTGGCGAGGGTCATGATCCGTTCCTGGGTAGCCTCGGCCGCGCTCAACTCACCCGTGATGCGGCCCTCGCACATCACGAGGATCCTGTGGCTCATCCGTAGGATCTCGGGCAGCTCGGAGCTGATCATGATCACGGCCTTGCCTCGGCGCGCCAAGTCATTGAGCAGCTTGTAGATCTCGCTCTTGGCGCCCACGTCGATGCCGCGCGTGGGCTCGTCGAAGATCAGGATGTCGGTGTCGGCGGTAAGCCATTTCGCGATGACGACCTTCTGCTGGTTGCCGCCCGACAGGTTCTTGACCCGCTGGCCGATCCCCGGCGTCTTGATCGCGAGCGTCTCCACGAGCTTGAGTGCTTGCGCGCGCGTGGCCCTGGCGCGCATCCAGCCGAACCGGTTCATGAAGCGACGCATGGACGCGAGGACGGTGTTGAGCTCAACGTCCATACCGAGCGCCAGACCATACCGTTTCCGGTCCTCGGACAGGTACGCGATGCCGTGTCGCACGGCGTCACCGGGGTTCTTGATCACGACCGGCTCGCCGTTGATGAGGACTTGCCCGGACTCGGGCTTGTCGGCCGCGAAGACAGCGCGCATCACCTCGGTCCGGCCAGCGCCCACAAGCCCCGCCACGCCGAGGATCTCACCGCGGCGGAGCTGGAAGCTGACGTCGCGGACCTGCCGACCGCGGTTGAGATGGCGGACCTCGAGCACGACTTCCTGGCTGGGATTCTCGGGGAGTTCCGGCGCGGCCTCGAAGATCGTGCGGCCGACCATCATGCTGATGATCTGCTGGATGTTCGTCTCGGCGGTCACGACCGTGTTGATGTAGCGGCCGTCCCGCATGACTGTCACGCGGTCGCTGATCTGCCGAAGCTCTTCGAGGCGGTGGGAGATGTGGACGATCCCGTGCCCGCGGTCGCGGAGGGTGCGCGTGATTCGGAAGAGCTCGTCGATCTCCGTATCGGTGAGGGCTGCGGTGGGCTCGTCCATGATCAGGACGTCCGAGTTGTACGAGAAGGCCTTGGCGATCTCGACCATCTGCTGCTGCGCGACGGCCAGCCTCGAGACGCGAATGCGGGGATCGAGGAGGATGTGCAGCTCCTCGAACAGCTCCGTGGCCTTGCGGTTGAGGGCCTTCTCGTCCAGCAGCAGGCCCCGATGCGGCTCGCGGCCGATGAAGATGTTCTGGGCGACGGTGAGGTGCCCCATCAGGTTGAGCTCCTGATGGATGATCGCGATGCCGAGGTCCTGGGCTGCCTTCGGGGTGGCGGGGTACGCCTCAACGCCTTTTACTTTGATCACGCCTGCGTCGCGGGCGTAGATCCCGCACAGGACCTTCATGAGCGTGGACTTGCCGGCGCCATTCTCGCCGACCAGCGCATGCACCTCGCCCCCACGAAGCTCGAACTGGGCGTCGTCCAGGGCATGCACGCCGGGAAACGACTTCGAGATGCCCGTCATCTCGACCAGGAGCTCACCCATCGCGGATCCTCTAGGAGGTCTGGCTGACGACGTTGCGGGAGGGTGCCGGTTACCGGTAACGGTTACGGGTAACGGTTATCGGTAACGGGGCCGAACGGTAGCGCATCCGCAGACCGCCTGCAACCCGTTTTCGACACCGCCGCGCAACGCGCTCCGCGCTGTGAGCCTGCCCCTCGGTCATGCTCGGCCAAGCGAGCCTCTCGCTCTCCCGTCGGACGCCGCCGGGGCGCACTTGGCACGCCCCGGTGCCACGGCGGGGGTGTCCGAGCGGTGGGCCATGCACGTAGTCGCGGATGCGATACCGGACAGGCTTGGGGCGGTCGGCCATGGCACCTGTCCGGGCCAATCGCGGGCATGGCCCCACCCCCGAGTCGCGTCAGACTCGAATCGGCAGTTCGCACGCGTCCGCCCCCTCGCCAAGACGCGGTCCGGCGGGGGAGTCACGCTCGCCAACTGCCGATCTCCAGTCTGACGCGACTCACCCGAGCAGGAGGCGGCGCGCAGCGATCGAGTCAGCCCCCGACCCGCACCGGCAGCCGCTCGTACAGCCTGAGCGCCCAGATGAGCCCGAGCGCGGCAACGCCGGCGCACCAGGCCACGGCCAGCAGCCCGGTGCCCCCGATCGGCGTACCGAGGAGCAGGCCCCGGAGCGCCTCGTTGAGCGGCGTGAACGGCTGGTTCTCGGCGAACCAGCGGAGGGGCCCCGGCGTCGAGGCGGCGGGCACGAAGCCTGAGCCCAGGAACGGCAGCAGGGTCAGGAACATCGGCGAGTTGCTCGCGGTCTCGACGCTGTTCGCCGCCAGCCCCAGCGCCACGCACAGCGCGCTGACCGCCACGGCGGCCAGCGCCAAGAGCAAGGCGGCACCCAGCCACTCGAGCGGCCCGGTCGTCGGCCGGAACCCGATCACCAGCGCGACCAGGACGACGATCGCGGTGGCCAGCAGGGTCTGGACCACCGAGCCGAGGATGTGCCCGGCCAGCACCGAGCTGCGGCCGATCGCCATCGTCCGGAAGCGCGCGATGATCCCCGCGGTCATGTCCATCGCCACCGAGATCGCGGTCCCCTGCCCCGCACCCGCGACGCCGATCAGCAGGATCCCCGGCACGACGTAGGCGAGGTAGGCGGCGCGGTCGACTGACGCGGCCGCGGTGCCGCCGAGGGGGCCCGCGGCCGAACGCCCGAGCCCCGCGCCGAGCGTGCCGCCGAAGACGTACACGAACAGCAGCATCAGGACGACCGGGATGCCGGCGATGAACAGCGTGAGGGACGGATAGCGCCGCATCCGGCGCAGGCTTCGCCGAAGCATCGTCAACGTGTCGGCGAGGGCGATGGCGGTCACGGCTTGGGTACCTCCTGGCTGCCGCTGCGTCCGGTGAGGGACAGGAAGACGTCGTCGAGGTCTGCGGCGCGCACGGTCACGGCGTCGACTTCGACTGACGCCGTGTCGAGCCGATCGAGGAGCGTCCGCAGGGCGTGGATCCCGCCCTCGCCGCGGATCTCGAGCGCGAGCGAGGCCTCGTCGCGGACAGGCCCGTCGCCGGCGACCGCCCGCGCGGCCCGCTCGAGGTCGGCGGCCGACCCGAACTCCAGCCGGACGCTGCCGCCGGGGACGAGCCGCTTGAGCTCGGCCGGGGTGCCCAGGGCGACAACGCGGCCAGCGTCGAGCAGGGCGATCCGGCTCGCGAGACGGTCAGCCTCGTCGAGGTACTGGGTGGTGAGGAACACCGTGACGCCCTCGCCGACGAGCTCCCGGACGATGTCGTGCATCACCCGCCGACTGCGCGGGTCGAGCCCGGTCGTCGGCTCGTCGAGGAAGATGATCCGCGGGTCCCCCACCAGGGTCATCGCGAGGTCAAGCCGCCGGCGCATGCCGCCCGACCAGGTCTGGACGGGCCTGTCGGCGGCCGCCACGAGGTCGAACCGCTCGAGCAGGCCCCGCACGCGAGCCCGACCCTCGCCGCGCCCGAGGTGGTGCAGGTCGGCCATCAGCAGGAGGTTCTCGGTCCCGGTGAACTGCTGGTCCACCGCGGACACCTGTCCCGTGAGGCCGATCAGCCGCCGGACCTGGTCGGGGTGCCGCACAACGTCCGCACCGCCCACGAGCACCTCGCCCGCGTCGGGCGCGAGGAGCGTCGAGAGGATGTGGATGGTCGTCGTCTTGCCGGCGCCGTTGGGCCCCAGCAGCGCGAACACCGTGCCCGGACCGACGTCGAGGTCGATCCCGTCGAGGACGACGCTCTGGCCGAAGGACTTGCGCAGGCCGCGGACCCGGATCGCTGCGTCGACCCCGTGGCCGACGACGGGCTGCTCCCTCATCGTCCGCGCCCCTCGAGGCGGGAGGGGCGCCGCACCTCAGATGTCCAGGTCCTCCACGCTCGGCTGGCGGGCAGAGCGCTCGACCATGTCGAACAGCTCCGGGGGGACCTTCTCGCGCAGCTGCTCGATCGTGTCCACGACCTCGAGGGTCGACTCCCTGGGCCTCGACCCGTACCGGACATCGCCAACGCCAATCCAGCCTCGCCAGCCGGCCGGCTTCCCCTCGGCGTCCACCGCCCACCAGTCGGGGCTCCGCTCCACGTGGACCACGAACTTGCCACTGCGGCCGCGATAGACGCGATAGGCGTCGGGCATGCCCGATCGGCTGGTGCCGGCGTCCACCCACTCGCCGACGAGGACCCCCACGAAGCGAACCTTGCGGCCTGCGCCAAGGCCCACGCGGACCGTGATCTCCTCGAAGCCGCCCTGGAGGCTCTCGCTGGTGTCGACCCAACGGCGAAGGGCCTTGGTGATGGCCGAGGACAGGTTGCCGCCTGCGAGCTCCTGCGCGCGCTGGTACAGCGGCAGGTCTCCGTCGGACACGTAGATGGTCTTGTTCGGCACGGGCACATCCTAGCCTCCTGGTTCGTGGGTCGATATGAGTAGCAATATACGTATACTGTCAAGGTCTCCGGACGAGACGCCCGTGGGGGCTCACCCGCCAACCCGGCTCGCGGTCGATCATCCCGGCGCTGACCCCTCCGGCGCCGAGGCCACCTGAGTCGCGGAGGACTCGCATCGGCGATGGCCGAGCGTGCCCGCCGACGCCAACGACGGATGCGCCCTGCCTTCCGCGCTCGCCGGCCGCCGTCTTGAGCCTGGCGTGACTCACGCACGCGGCGGCCGTCGCGCGACCTCCGGCGAGAAGGGGTGCGCTAAACTCAACGGCAGGTCGCTGATGCGTGGCTCTTGGACGAGCGCCCGGTGCTGAGCCGGGAGGGCCGAGGTTCGA
>JAJYMP010000375.1 GCA_021786915.1 Chloroflexota bacterium | reverse complement strand
CCGCCGTCTGAGCACCGCCTCGGCTGGAGACCGAAGTTCCACCACTTGACGGGACACGACCCGCAACGCGAACGGATTCGCGAGATGAACCACTCAAGTCGTTGGATCGCCTCCGCTCCGGATGCGTCAGGGCGCGGGGATTCGCGGAGGGCTTCATCTGGTCCACGAGGTCCACGAGTTCGCGCAGCTCCTCGATCGTCAGGTCCGTCGGCTTCATCGCACGGATGAGCCTGACCCAGTCCGGGGTGGTTTGTCCCATGCGCATCGTGATCCAGGCCGATGGGCTGGCAAGCCGCCTGTCAGGCAAGACGGACGCGAAGGGTAAGTGCGCGGGCCGAGTCACCTCGCCGCCTCGATGATCAGACCGTCCGACACCGTAGTGCTTGGGCGCACCGGGCTGCGAGTGACCCGACTTGGGCTGGGCATGCGGCCTCTCGGCATGCTGCCCGGTGGCGAGGAGGCGAGGGCGCAGGCAATCATCCACGGCGCCGTTAGGCTGGGCATCAGACTCCTCGACACCGCGCCGACCTATGGCCACGGAGAGTCCGAACGCCGCCTCGGCGAAGTGTCGGTGCACCTGCCCTCCTCTGTGGTTGTCGCGACGAAGGTCGGCAAGGTAATTGAACCGGAACCGCGCCGGCGGACGTCCGAGATCCTCTCGGACGCGATCGCGGACGGGCCAAACGCGGTGGTGCGCCTGCCGATGAAGGCCGCTCGCGTCCTGCGCAGGGCGACAGTCCGGGGTCCTTGCGCCCCTCTGGACCGGCCGACCGCGCGGGTCGACTACTCGTACGACACGACCATGCGCTCGATCGAGGGAAGCCTCTCACGGACCGGTCTGGAGCGGCTCGACATCGTGTTCGTCCACGATCCCGACGATCACCTCGAGGTGGCAATGGCCGGTGCATACCGTGCCTTGGATCGCCTACGCTCGGACGGGACGATCACGGCGGTTGGAGTCGGCACCAACCGGTGGCAGCCCCTCGTCCGCATGGCGCAGGATGGTGACTTCGACTGCTTTCTCCTCGCGGGCCGCTATTCGTTGCTCGACCAGAGTGCACTCGAGGAACTCCTGCCACTCGCCCACGCGCGAGGCATCTCGATCATCATCGGGGGCGTCTTCAACAGTGGCATCCTCGCGGACCCGCTTCGGAAGGCCTTCTTCGACTACGCGCCAGCGAGCCAGGAGCGGATCATCCAGGCCCGCCGCCTCAAGGGAGTGTGCGACCGCCACGGGGTGGACGTCAGGGCCGCAGCGCTCCAGTTCCCGTTCGGGCACCCGGCGGTCACCAGCGTGCTGGTCGGTGCGGCGTCAGTGTCGGAGCTGGAGGAGGACGAGCGCCTCGCTCGCACACCTGTGCGCACCGCGCTCTGGGAGGAACTGCGTCACGAGGGCCTTCTGGCCGAAGCGGTCCCGCTACCCATGCAACGACCCTCGGCCTCGACCTGATGGCTGCACGCGAGAGTGTGGAACTCGGCCACAGTCATATGCCGTATCCACGCACGAACCCGGGGGTCGCGTCCTGAGACCGCTGTGCTTGGCGAGGCGAACGACGCGATTGGCTGGCTCGAGGTGTAGAAGGGGGGACTGGAACCCTCGAGGCAGACTTCCCCGCCTTCACTGACGCCTCGGCCGGCGGCATGCCGAGATCAAGAACGCGACCCAGGACCTCGCGTGCGGGAGGTGTCTCAGCCACCTGGCGTCGGGCAGGTTCGCCGCCACCGCCTGGTTCGCGCGCAGGTCGTGGCCCACAAGGCCACCTGGTGGATCGCCAGGCTCAGCCTCGAGGCGGGGATCGTCACCACGACGACCCTTTCGCCGAACGACCGGCAAGTCGGCGGCCTGGCTCAGAGCACGAGCTTGCGGCAGTAGAACGCCTCCGCATAGCGGGTTGCCGCTTCGATGCCCCGCAGCCGCGCGATGGCGCGGAACGTGTCCGCACCCCACCAGGTCCGGTCGTGCTGCGACGGGAAACACGCCTGCAGCAGGTCGATCTTGCGCTGGAGCGTGGCCTCATCGACATCGACGAAGAGGTTCGGGCGCCCGAGGTCGCCGTCGTACTTCGGGATCTCGTACGCGGCGACCAGGTGGTGGCGGAATGTCTGCCAGACGGTCTTGGCCACGAGTCGATGATCCTGGTGGGCGTCCTCGACGTAGGGCGCCAGGATGACGTCGATGGGACGGGTCTTGACGGACTCGAGCATGTCCTTCATGGCCGTCGACGCGGCCGGCAGCCGACCCTCAGGCAGGTCGCCGGCGATCACCTCGACGCTCGCCGCGGCGGCCGAGAACGCGGCCGCGCTGGCCCGGGCTTCGGCTGCCCGATCGGGCGTGGCGGAGGCCACCACCCACAGGATCGAGCTGCCGGGATGCTCCTCCAGCAGCCGCAGGATCGTCGCACCGGCGCCGATCTCGATATCGTCGGCGTGGGCACCGACAACGAGAAGGCCAAGCGGCCCGGGAGGTCCCAGGGTCAAATGCCGCATCGCGTCACCCCGGTTCCGCCGCTTGCCAGACCGCCCACGGCGGTCGGCCAGTATCGAAGGCACTCTGGAGGGCCTGGACGTCCTTGAGGGTGTCCATCGGCGCCCAGTAGCCCTCGTAGGGGTCTCCTTGCAGCTGGCCGGCCGCGATGAGCCGGGTGAACGGCTCTTGGATGAGCTCCTCGCCCGGGCCGATGAAATCGAAGATCTCCGGACGGAAGATGAAGTAGCCGCCGTTGATCCACAGGTCGGACGTGCCGACGTCGTCGATTCGGGCAACCAGGTTCGAGCCGCCCAGCCGCACGAGGTGGAACGAGTAGCTCGTCGGCCGAACGCACATGAAGGAGGCGACGGCGTCCGCCGCGAGGAACCTCTCGACGCGTTCGTCGAGCGGGGCGTCCGTCAGGACGTCGCCGTAGTTGGCCAGAAACGGCTCGTCGCCGACGTATCCTCGAACCGCCCGCAGGCGCTGTCCGACATTGGCGTTGAGGCCCGTGTCGACGAACGTGATCCGCCAGTCGGCGATGTCGCGCCGGAGCAGCTCCACCGCGCCGCTCTCACCTGAGAGCACGAAGTCGTTTGAGAGCGTCTCCTCGTAGTGAAGGAAGTAGTCCTTGATGGCGTCGGCCTTGTAGCCCAGGCAGAGGATGAAATCCTTGTGCCCGAAGTGCGCGTAGTAGCGCATCACGTGCCACAGGATGGGTCGGTATCCCACCGTGACCATCGGCTTTGGCAGGAGCTCCGAGTGGTCCCGCAGGCGTAGCCCCTGGCCGCCGCAGAACAGAACGACCTTCACAACGAACGGATCCCCTCTAGTCGAATGCTGTGATCGGGTGTCTGCCTGACCGCGTCGATTGTCGGCCCGTTCGCGATGTGGGTACCGCCAACGAAGGTACCACCTCGACCGCCCGGTTGACGATCATCTTCCGAAGCGGCGAGTATCTACCCCGACCGTCCGGTCCGGGCGGTCCGCGTGTGCCCTACGAGCGGACATGGGGAGCTTCGGATTGCGCACCCTGATCCTGGCCGGCGGATTCGGCAGCCGGATCTCCGAGGAGACGGTCGCCAAGCCAAAGCCGATGGTCGAGATCGGCCGTGAGCCGATCCTCTGGCACATCCTCAAGCACTACGCCCACCACGGGCACAGTGATTTCGTGATCGCGCTCGGCTACCGGGGCGAGGTGATCAAGCAGTACTTCACACAGTACGCGGCGCTGGCCGGCGACATCACCGTGCGGACCGGTGTCGGGCTCGTGGAGCGTGACCGCGCCGAGATCGAGGACTGGACGGTGCATCTTGTCGACACTGGGTACGACACGGCCACCGGCGGACGCATGCGCCAGGTCGCGCACCTCCTGGACGATACCTTCATGATGACCTTCGGGGACGGCGTCTCAGATGTGGACCTCAACCGGCTCATCGACTTCCACACGTCCCACGGACGTCTCGCGACGATCACCGCGGTCCGACCGCCTGCCAGGTTCGGCCACGTTGAGCTCGATGGCGACGCGGTCGTCGAGTTCTCGGAGAAGCCGCAGACCGGGGAGGGCTGGATCAACGGGGGCTACATGGTTCTGGAGCGGCGCGTCCTCGACTACATCGACAACGACGACACGTACTTCCAGAAGGAGCCCATGGAGCGCCTCGCCGCCGACGGCGAGCTGATGGCCTATCGTCATGCATCGTTCTGGCAATGCATGGACACGATGCGCGACCGCGTCCTGCTGGAGAACCTGTGGGACTCGGGTCGCGCGCCATGGAAGGTATGGGGCTGATGCGCGTCCTCGTCACCGGAAGCGAGGGCTACATCGGCACGGTCCTGTGCGCCTACCTGCTGGACCGGGGCCACGAGGTCACGGGGCTCGACACGGGCTTCCACCGCGTCGGCTGGCTCTATCACGGAGTCGATCGCTCACCGGCCTGGGTGGCGAAGGACATCCGGCATGTAGCGGCCGAGGACCTGCGCGGCTTTGACGCGATCGTCCACCTCGCTGAGCTATCGAACGATCCCGTCGGACAGCTGAATCCCGAGATCACGTTCGAGATCAACCACCTGGGCAGCGTGCGCCTCGCCACGCTCGCGAGGGCAGCCGGGGTCCAGCGCTTCATCTACATGTCGTCGTGCAGCGTCTACGGCTCCGCCGGCGACACGGACAGCACCGAGACCGCGGAGGTTCACCCGCTGACCGCGTACGCCAAGTGCAAGGTCCTGGTCGAGCGTGACGTGCCGTCGCTCGCGACCGACGACTTCTCGCCGACGTTCCTGCGCAACGCCACGGCGTACGGTGCGTCGCCGCGGATGCGCTTCGACCTTGTCGTCAACGATCTGGCGGGGCACGCGTGGACGGAGAAGGTGATCCGGATGGACAGCGACGGACGGCCCTGGCGACCGTTCGTCCACATCCTCGACATCAGCCAGGCGATCGATCTTGTGCTGCGCGCGCCGCGCGACCTCATCCATGGCCAGGTCTTCAACGTCGGCAGCAACCACCAGAACTACCAGGTCCGCGAGGTGGCGGAGATCATCGCGGACGTCTTCCCCGGCTGCCGCACGCAGTTCGGCGACAGCTCCGGCGACCATCGGAACTACCGGGCCAATTTCGACAAGATCCGCGACGTTCTCGGATTCGAGGCCCGGTACGACGTCGCCCGGGGAGCACAGCAGCTGCTGGAAGTCTTCCGCGCCGTGGACATGAGCACGGAGCTGTTCGAATCGCGCGGCCACACGCGCATCAAGCAGATCCAGCACCTGCTCTCGACCGGGCAGATCGATGCGCGGTTCTTCTGGGTCCGCCCGCCGGTGCCGACCGACACGGGCGCTGACCCGGCCACGGCGCCCGGATCGGGCACGGTGGCTCGGGCATGAGGCTGTCACCGGCGGGTCTCCACGGTTCCCATCTCATCGACCTGACCCGGATCGGCGACGAGCGCGGGTTCTTCGCCCGGATCTGGGACGAGGCATGGTCGGAGCAACTCGGGGTCGAGCTCCGGAACGTCCAGACGAACCTGTCGACCAACCGCCGATCCGGGGGCTGCACTGGCAGGTGGCGCCGTACGGCGAATCCAAGCTCCTGCGCTGCACGCGCGGGGCGGTCTTCGACGTTGCCGTCGATCTCCGTCCCGATTCCCCGACGTACCGCCAGTGGCAGGGCCACCTCCTCGACGCCGAGGCACGGACGATGGTCTTCGTGCCGGTCGGCTGCGCCCACGGCTACCAGGCGCTCGAGGATGACGCGGAGGTCAGCTACCAGGTGTCCCACCCGTACGTGCCGGGATCGGAGCGCGGCATCCGCTGGGATGACCCGACGCTCGCGATCCGCTGGCCCATCACCGACCACGTGATCGTGTCCGACAAGGATGCTGCTTGGCCCGACCTCGACCAGGAGACCCACGCATGACTGCCGTCCTGCGCGCCCTCGAGGCGCGAGCCGCCGCCGGCGACCCAATCCGCGTCGGGCTCGTTGGAGCGGGCTACGCCGGCCGCGGGTTCGCGGCCAGGATCATCCGTCGGACGCCGGGCATCGAGCTGGTGGCCGTCGCCAACCGCACCATCGCGGAGGCCGAGCGCGCCTACCGCGAGGCCGGCGTGGACGCGCCGGGCCACGTCAGCTCCTCGGCGGATCTCGACGTCGCGATCCGCAACCATCGCCCGGTCATCACCGACGATCCGACCGTCCTGACCGACGCGGCCGGCGTCGAGGCGATCGTCGAGGCGACCGGCGAGGTCGAGTTCGGCGCGGGCGTCGCAGTCCGGGCGATCGACGCGGGCAAGCACCTGGTCCTCATCAACGCCGAGCTGGACTCGTGCCTTGGCCCGCTTCTCAAGACCCGTGCGGATGCTGCCGGCGTGGTCCTGACCGACATGGCCGGCGACCAGCCCGCGGTGATCATGGACCTCATGGACGAGGTCAGGCTGCTTGGCTTCCGGCCGATCCTGGCCGGCAACATCAAGAGCCTGCTGGACCACAGGCGGACGCCGGAGACGCAGAAGGCGTTCGCCGAGGCCCATGGCCAGCGACCCAAGATGATCACGTCCTTCGCCGACGGCACGAAGATCGCGGCCGAGATGGGTGTCGTCGCCAACGCGACCGGATTCGGCGTGGCGCAACGCGGGATGCTCGGCCCGCGCGCCGAGCGCGTGGAACAGGCACCGGAGCGGTTCGACATCCAGGCCCTGCTCGAGCGTCCGATCGTCGACTACGTCCTCGGGGCCGAACCGAGCTTCGGCGTCTTCGTCCTCGGCTACGAGGAGGACCCCCTCTCGCGTGCGTACCTGAAGTTCTACAAGATGGGCGAAGGCCCGGTCTACACGTTCTACCGGCCATACCACCTCGGCCCGCTCGAGACGGTCCAGTCGGTGGCGCGCGCCGTGTTGCTGAACGACGCGGCGGCAGCGCCGATGGGCGGCCCGGTGACCGAGGTCATCGCCCAGGCCAAGCGGGACCTCAAGACCGGCGAGACACTCGACGGGATCGGCGGGTTCACCGTGTACGGGATGCTGGAGAACGTCGGCACCGCGCGACAGGAGCACCTGCTGCCGATGGGTCTGGCCGATGGCGCTGTGCTCGTCCGCGACGTTGCCGAGGATGTGGCGCTGACCTTCGATGACGTCGACGTGCCGGCCGATCGGCTCGCGACGCAACTGTGGCACGAGCAGGCCCGGGAGTTCGGGCTCAGGACGGTCTAGATCTCGCGGCCCTCGTTGCGGCCGGACGAGTCAGCTGTAAGGTCGGTCATCGTCTCGTCCTCCATCCGACGCACGCCCGCTCGGTCCCTTTGGGGCAGCTCAGCGCCATTCTTGAGTCTGCTAGGGTGCTCAACGTTCCACATGTCAGCGCCCGGCAGACCGAGGCGATCGGAGAGCGGTGGTTCGTACCATTCTCGGGCGGGCCTACTCTGTTCTGTGGCGCGTTCTATGGCGTGCTCTCTACGCTCTCCCAATCCGCTTGAGATCCCGTCTCCTGTCGACGCTCCCCGGAATGCTCGAACCTCCGGCGATGCGTGGGAGCGCCTACTTCGATCAGCTGTATCGGCGGTCGGGCGGGGATCCTTGGAGATTCGACACCAGTCCCGAGGAGCGGCTGAAGTTCGCGAGGACTCTCGGCCTATGCGGGCCAGGGCCCTTCGAGAGCGTGCTCGAGATCGGCTGCTCGATCGGCACCTTCACCGAGTTACTGGCGCCGCGATGTACGACTCTTCTCGCCACGGACATATCGGGGCAGGCGGTCCGGGCCGCCCGCGGCCGTTTGGCAGCCCTTCCCCAGGTGACCTGTGAAGTCCGCGACGTGCGTCATGCGTTCCCCCAAGGGCACTTCGACCTCGTCGTCGCGTCGGACGTCCTCTACTACTGGGCGATCGACGAGATCGTCGATGTCTTGCGTCACATAGAGCGGGGGCTTGCGCCCGGCGGCATCCTCGTCACCCTCCACTACGTCCCGCGGATCGGCACCGTGCTGGATGGGGATGAGGTCCACGACCTCCTGGCGCAGGAATCGCAGCTCCACCACGTCTTCACAGATAGGACCGAGTTCGGCGTCGGCCGGACGTACCGGATCGATCTCTTCGCTAGGTCGACCCGAGGGGTCGACCCTCTACGCCAGTAGCAGTTGCCAGCACGCACCCTTGCACTCACGGCGCCCCGCGGGCCGAGAAGGACCGCGATCCTGACCGGGATGCCGTTTGGGTCGGGACCTGGGCCACCACGTTGTTGCCGATGGCGAGCTCGGCCTACCCGCGGTCCCGGACGAGCCGTTCGACGGGCTCGGGAGAGATCATCCGATCGTCCCTCCCGGCGCCCAGTCGTGGACCGTGACGCCGCGGAGGCCGCGCACCTCGAGCTCGTGGCGGAGCGTCCCCGGCGTCCCGGCGAGGAGCGGGAACGTGCCCCAGTGGATCGGCGCGACCTCCTCGACGCCGAGGAGCTCGACCGCGAGCGCCGCCTCACGCGGGCCCATCGTGTAGTGGCCGCCGATCGGGAGGAGCGCGAGGTCCGGCCGGTGGAGCTCGCCGATGAGGCGCATGTCGGAGAAGACGTTCGTGTCGCCGGCGTGGTAGATCGTCTTCCCGTTCTCGAGGCGGATGACGAACCCGGCGGGCTCGCCGAGGTAGAGCGTCGTCTCCGCGCCGGCGTTCCAGTCGCCGCTCGAGTGATCGGCCCCGACCATCGTGACGGCGATCTCGCCGAACGCGAACGTCCCGCCCTTGTTCATCCCGACGACCGCGTCGCTCCCGCCCGGGAGGCGCCGCGCGAGCCAGAGGCTCATCTCGTGGATGCAGGGCCACGTGGGCCGGAGCCGGCTGGCGAGGGCGACCGCGTCGCCCATGTGGTCGCCGTGGCCGTGGGTGACGAGGAGGAGGTCGCAGGCCCGGACGTCGGCCGCCGCCTTCGGGCTCTTCGGGTTCCCGAACCAGGGATCGACGAGGATCGACGTCCCCCGCGGCGACCGGACCTCCACGCAGGCGTGGCCGTACCAGGTGATCGACGCGCCGTCCATGCCCATCCGTGACACCTCCGGCGCCATCGTACGCGTCCGCGTGCCGATACACTCGGCGCCGTGCCCGCCGACCAGATCGCCCGCAACCTCGCCTTCATCAACTGGACGCTCCTCGCCGCCCTCGCGGTGGGGTCGTTCGGGGCCGTCGCGCTCCTCCGACTGCGGACGGACGCGACGCGGGGGTACCTCGGCTTCACCGCACTCTCGGCCGCGGCCTTCGGCGCGCTGGCATGGCTCTCGGACGGGGCGCTCCCCGGGAGCGCGGCCGCCGGGTCGCCGGTCCTCGTCGATCCCGCCTGGGACGGTCCGCGGCGCCTCCTCCTCGGCCTCTTCGCCGCAGGCGCCCTCGCGTATGCCGTCGCCCTCTTCCGGGCGCGACGGGCCGCCCCGCTCGCGATGGCGGTCGCCGGGGCCGGGCTCGGCGCGCTCATTGCCGGCGCCCTCGCCTGGGGCGGGAGCGCGGGCGGGTCCGCGGCGCTCGGCGTCCAGCTCGTCGCCCTCGCGGCCGCCACGGGGGGCGCGTTCGCGGCGATGATCCTCGGGCACTGGTACCTCGTGACGCCGAAGCTCTCGACCGCGCCCGCGCTCCTCCTCGCCCGCGTGCTCCTCGGCGCCGTCGCCGCCCAGCTCGCCCTCTTCGTCCTGTGGGTCGGCCTCGGCGTCGGCACCGGCCTCGCGCCCCTCGAGCCGCTCACCGGACCGTGGGCGCTCTTCGTCTGGCTGCGGCTCCTCGCCTCGCTCGGCTTCCCGCTCGTCGTGACCTGGGCCGCGGTCCAGACGGTGCGCACGCGCTCGATGGAATCGGCGACGGGCCTCCTGTACATCGACGTGGCACTCGTCTCGGCCGGGACGATCGCCGCCGCCGGCCTCTACTTCGGCGCCGGCCTGCTCGTGTAGGAGGGGAGGGAGGACGATGCGGATCCGGGTCCGGCTCTTCGCCCGGCAGCGCGAGCTCGCCGGCGCGCGCGAGGTCGTCCTCGACGTGCCGCCCGGGGCGACGATCGAGACGGCCTGGGGAGCCCTCGTCGCCCTCCATCCCGCGCTCGCCGATGGTCGCCCGTACGTCCGGTTCGCGCGGAACGGGGAGTACGCCGCGCCGGACGCTTCCCTCGCCGAGGGCGACGAGCTCGCCTGCATCCCTCCCGTGAGCGGCGGGTCTGGCGAGGACGGCGGTGACGAGGCGGATCCCGCGGAC
>JAJYMP010000693.1 GCA_021786915.1 Chloroflexota bacterium | reverse complement strand
CTCGGATCCCGACCCGTCGAGCGTGGGCAACGCGCCCGGAGCCGGATTCGCGCAGCGAGCCACGCTCGCCGACCGGGGATACGAGTCTGCGGCGACTCGGCGGCGCCGGCTGGGGCTGCCTCGCCGGCTGTTCTCCGCCTGACTCCGGCCTCAGCGGTTCCGGGCGAGGAATTGCATCACGTCCTCGAGCCGGAAGCGCCGGTCGCCCCGCTTGCAGACGCGGTAGTACGGGAGCTCGCCGCGATCGCCAAGCCGCTTCACAGTGTTCACGTGGAGGTGGAGCATCTCGGCCACTTCGCTCGCCGTGAGCATCGGCCCGAGTTCGTGCATTGCCATGGGCGCCATTGGTTGCTTCCCTTATGCCGAGCCGGGTTGTTGCGATGAGGGCACTTCGGTTCAGTCCGGCTCCTTGCTGTATGGAGTGTCGGAGTCCGGGGGCCTCTGGACAACCCGTACTCTCGGTAGGCCGGTGGTACCAAGAGGGGACCTGAGGTGGCGGGGAGTGCGGTTCCGAGAGGTCAGCTGCCGCGGTCCGGGTCGCTTCGTCGGCGGCTTCACGTGTCGTCGCGTAGGGCCAGGGGACCCTTGCCCGATAACCCGGCGCCGACGATCGTCGGGTTCGAACAACGCCGCGGCAGCCGCCGGGGCGGCGGGGCGAGATCGCCGGAGGGGACCCAGCACGAGAGGCGACCCAGCACGAGAGGCGACCCAGCACGAGAGGGGACCCAGCACGAGAGGCGACCCAGAACGACATGCCGGACATGACGGAGAGCCGACGCGACGGGCGCGACCGAGCCGGCGGACCAGGCTGCGGGCACCACGCGCGACTACCTCAAGGCCTTCGTCCTGATCGCCCTCATCGTCAGCCTCGTCGGCCCCGCGTTCTGGATCGGGATCGGCGGATCCTGCGCTTGCCTGAGCCGCCCAGCCGGGTAGTCCGTCAGGTCGAGGCGCTGCCCGGCTCTGCCGCGGCCCGCTCGGAGGCGACCTGCTCGCCCTTGGGCGTCAGGCCGTAGACGCCGCGGTCCACCCGCTCGAACCAGCCGTAGACGTCCCGGCGCAGGATCGAGGGCGCGTTGGGGACGTCGCCCGCGGCGCGGAGCGTGCGCAGGTGCGCCGGCCCCGCCGCGAGGTGACGCAGGCAGCGCTCGGCCTCCTGGCGGTAGGCGGTCATGATCGGCCGGCGCGTCGAGCCGCCCGTGTTCGGATCGCCCACCCGAAGCTGGTGCTCGCCGAGCAGGCGCGCCGCCCTGTGCCGGTTGCGGCGCGGCAGGTACGGACCGGGGTCGAGCACCACCGCCGCGTCGCCGTGGCTGACCACGATCAGCCCCAGCCCCAGCCGACGCAGCAGCCGCCGCACGTCGTCCAGCTTCGGCGGCCAGACGCCCACGGCGAGATAGACGCCATCGGTGACCGCGAGCCGGTCGATCCCCTGGAGGACGACGCCGAGCCCGAAGGTCCGCTTGAGCTCGACGATGACCGGCGGTTCGTCCCCGCGGACAGCAACGACATCGCAGCCGCCCACCTCGGCCTTGACCACGTACCCCTGGTCCTCCAGGAGCGCCTTGACCGGAGGGTAGAGCTGCACCTCGAGCGGCAGGGCAGGACGGGTTCTGGGCATGGCGCTACGTTGCCATGTCGCTGGACCGCGTGACAGGCGGACACGGCGCGCCGTGGGCCGGCGCCGCGCAATGCGGCGCGTGGGGGCACATCCATGCGTCGATCGATCGCGATCGCCGGCCCCCGGGCTTTCTCCCCACCTGGAGGTCCGGGCCGGGGAGCGCGTCGGATTGTGCCGCCCTCCGTGGCCCCGCGCACGGCTATTTCGCAGAACAGCGTTGCGGCTCGGCAACGTTTCGCCGACGGCGGGCTGCTGGCCGGCCGACGAACCGGCGGTGAGGCGAAGGCGGCGGGAGTCGACGAGGCGGGCCGCTGGGCGGCCGGTCAGGGCGAGCAGCGGACCTCGACCAGCTCGAGCTCGGGCGTGGGCGGGAAGGACCGAAGCTCCCCGCAGGCCGGGCAGACCGCCTGTCCCGGCCCGATGACATCGTCGTGCTCGAGCGCCCCGTTGAAGCCGCAGGCGCAGGCCAGCCGGACGTCGAACGGCTCCGCCTCGAGGAGCGCCGACGCCAGCGGGCCGTCCCCGGTCAGCATCTCGAACGCCTGGCGCAGGACGTCCTCCGGCACCGTGGTCGCGTACCGGATCCGGACAGCGGCAACGTGGCGTCCGGCGGCGGTCGCCACCGCGGCATCGACCAACTCGGCCACCATCCCCACTTCGTGCATCTAGCCCTCCCCTGCCCCGCCGCCGGTTCGCGCATCGCGAAGCGCGGCCATCGCGTCGGCCACCGCCTCGATCGCCCGCGGCACGGCCGCCTCCACCTCAGGCGTGAACTCCTCGCCCAGCTCCAGAGAGCCCGGGCCGATGCCCACCAGGAGCGTGCGCGGGGCGGCGCCCCACAGCTCGGCCGCGAGGCCGAGCAGCGCCGCCGGGTCGACGTGGTGCGTGAGCGGCGGGCCGCCCTCGTCGATGCGGCCCGCCAACCCACCCTCCGCGGCCGCGGAGCCCGACAGGCCCAGCTCGCGGATGACCACCTCCCCCGCCGCGACCCCCTCGGCGGCGTCGACCAGCACCAGCAGCCACGAGCGGCTCGCGTCGAGCGCGAGCTCCGGTGTCAGCTGGCGTTCGGCCCGGACATCGGCGCCCGCGAACCGCGGGTCGCACGCCAAGTGCTCGGCCACCACGGGACCGACGCCGTCGTCGGACCGGAGCGGGTTGCCGTACCCAACCACGAGCACGCCCTCGGCCCGCCCGGAGACGGCGCCCGAGCCCGGCGAGGGCGTGCCGAACGCGGCCGGGCCCGGCGACGCGGGGAGTGCGGACCCCAACGAAGCGCCAGCGGGCGCGGCCGGGCCGTCGCTGGGCGACGAGGCGGCGCGCGTGCCCGGGTTGGCCGCCACGGTCAGCGCACCAGCTCCGAGAGCACGTGCCCGTCGGGCGCGAGCAGCTGGACGCGGAGCGCCATCTGCCCCAGCGCGTGCGTGGAGCACGACAGGCACGGGTCGTAGCAGCGGATGACGGCCTCCACCCGGTTGAGCATGGACTCCTCGAGCCGGTCCGCCTTGACGTGCTTGCGCGCGACCTGGAGGACCGCCCGGTTCATCGCCATGTTGTTGTGGCCCGTGGCGATGACCAGGTTCGCCCAGGTGACGAGGCCGTTGTCGTCCACCTTGTAGTGGTGCATCAGCGTCCCGCGCGGGGCCTCGGACACGCCGATGCCCTCGTTTCGGTTGATGCCCGCCACTGAGCGGACGTGCGGCGAGAGGATGTCGGGGCCGCGCAGCAGTTCCTCGATCTTCTCGATGGCGTGGAGGGTGTCGATCAGGCGCGTGTAGTGGTAGTGGAAGGAGGAGCCGGCGATCCGGCCGACGCGCCAGCGGAACTTCTCGAGCTCCTCGTCGGCGCGCGGCGTGCCGGTCCGCTCGGCCACGTTGAGGCGCGCCAGGGGCCCCACGCGGTAGATGCCGTCGGGGTAGCCCATCGGCTTCCAGTACGTGGACTTGAGGTACGACCACGGCTCCACGGCCTCGCCGATGTAGTCGTTGAACGTCTTGGGGTCCACCTTGTCGGCCAGGTAGTGGCCGTCCGCGTCGACGACGCGGATCCAGCCGCCGTAGTGGTCCACGTTGCCGTGGCGGTCGACGAGGCCCATGAACGCCGAGCGGAAGTTGCCGAAGGTCGACGCCTCCTCCTCCCAGCGGACCATGTCGCTCTTGTACCAGGCGATGGCGCGCTCGGTGGCGGCGATGGCCTCGGGCACGCCGGCCAGGATCCGGTCGCGGGTCTCGGGCGTCAGCTGGGATGCCATGCCGCCGGGGACGATCCCCTCGGGGTGGATCCGCTTGCCGCCCATCCACTCGATGATCTGCTGGCCCCACTTGCGCAGGCCGATGCCGTCTCTGGCGAGGCCCGGGTTGGCCTGGGCGACGCCGACGATGTTGCGCTTGGCCGGGTCGCCGTCGAAGCCGAACAGCAGGTCCGGCGACGAGAGGTGGAAGAACGAGAGCGCGTTGCTCTGGACGATCTGGCCCAGGTTGATCACGCGCCGCAGGTCCGCGCCGGTGGGCGTCGGCTCGACGGCCATGATGTCGTCGACGGCCTTGCTGCTCGCGATCAGGTGGCTGACCGGGCAGATGCCGCAGATGCGGGCCATGAGGGCGGGCATCTCGTGGACCGGGCGGCCCTGCGTGATCCGCTCGAAGCCCCGGAACTGGGTCACGTGGAAGTGGGCGTCCACGACGTCGCCGTGGTCGTCCACAGAGATGGTGATCTTGGAGTGGCCCTCGATCCGGGTGACCGGGTCGATGATGATCGTCTGGCTCATGGGTGTCGGCCTCCTCAGCGCCCGAACCGGGCGCCAGCGACCTCGGGGGTCCGGCCGGACAGCAGGTCGTCGAGCAGGGTGTAGATCAGGTCTGCGTGCGGCGGGCAGCCCGGCAGGAACACGTCCACGTCCACGAACCGGTTGACCGGCTGCGAGGTGGGCAGCAGCTTGGGGATGACCCGGTCGGGGATGCCCTTGTTGACGTCCGCGTTCTCGAGGTACGCGCGGGCCAGGAGCGCCTGGACCCCGATGGGGTTGCGCATCCCGGGCACGTTCGAGGTGACGGCGCAGTCGCCGAAGGCGACGAGGATCTTGGTCCGCGCACGGACGGTGTGGATGCGCTCGAGGTCGTCCTCGGACGAGACCGAGCCCTCGACGAGGCAGACGTCGACGTTCTCGGGGAACTCCTTGACGTCCACGAGCGGCCCGTAGACGAGGTCGGCGCGGCCGAAGATGTCGAGCAGCCGCTCGTCGAGGTCGACGAGGCTCATGTGGCAGCCCGAGCACCCGTCGAGCCAGACAGTGGCGACACGCGGCTTGCTCACAGCCCTCGCTCCTCCCGGTGGATCCGCAGCCAGGGCAGGAACGGGCGCCTGGTCTTCGAGCCGGCCGCGACGGGCCGACCCTTCTCGAACAGGGCGCCGGTGGGGCACACCTGGACGCACTTGCCGCAGCTGGTGCAGGTCGGCGACTCGCCCCACGGGATGCCCATGTCCGTCTGGACGCGGGTCTCGAGGCCTCGGTGCATCACGTCCCACGTGTGGGCGCCCTCGATCTCGTCGCAGACGCGCACGCAGCGCAGGCACAGGATGCAGCGGTTGTGGTCGATGGCGAACAGCTTGTGGCTGGCGTCGATGTCGACTTGCGGGCTGATCCGCGGCAGGTCGAAATGGGTCACCCGGAGGTCGTCCGCGAGGTCCTGGAGCTCGCAGTGGTTGTTGGCCACGCACACGGCGCACACGTGGTTGCGCTCGAGGAAGATCATCTCGGTCGCTGCGCGCCGGTACTCCAGGAGCTTGTCGGAGTGCGCGGTGACGTGCATGCCCTCGGAGATCTGCGTGACGCAGGCCGCCGCGAGCTTGGGCGATCCCTCGATCTCCACGACGCACAGGCGGCAGGCGCCGCGGTCGTGGATGCCGGGCAGGTGGCACAGGCCCGGGATGTCGATCCCGTTCTCCTCGGCCACCTCCATGATCGTCTGGCCCTCGTTGCCGGCCACGTCGCGGCCGTCGATGGTCAGCGTGTAGACCGTGCTCATGCCGGCACCTCCGCCGGCTGCGCGATCGCGTCGAACTCGCAGACGCCGGCCGGGCACCGCCGATCGACGATGTGGGCCATGTACTCATCCCGGAAGTAGCGGAGGGTGGAGAAGATCGGGTTGGGCGCGCCCTGCCCGAGGCCGCACAGGCTCATGCGCTGCACGACGCCCGCGAGGCGCTCCAGCTGGGCCAGGTCGATCAGGTCGGCCCTGCCGCGCGTGATCCTGTCCAGCAGCATCCACATCTGGGTGGTGCCCACGCGGCACGGCACGCACTTGCCGCACGACTCGTCGCGGCAGAAGTCCATGAAGTACTTGGCCACGTCCACCATGCACGAGGTGTCGTCCATGACGATGAGGCCGCCCGAGCCCATGAACGAGCCGACCTCGATCAGTGCCTCGTAGGTCATCGGCATGTCGAGGTGCTCAGCCGGGATGCAGCCGCCGGACGGGCCGCCGGTCTGGACCGCCTTGAACGGTCGGCCGTCGATGAGGCCGCCGCCGATGTCGTACACGATCTCGCGCAGCGACATGCCCATCGGGACCTCGACGAGGCCCGTGTTCACGATGCGCCCGGCGAGCGCGAACACCTTGGTGCCCTTGCTCTTGCCCGAGCCCAGGCCTGCGTACCACTCGCTGCCCTTGCGCAGGATGGCCGGCACGTTGGCGAAGCTCTCGACGTTGTTGATCAGCGTCGGGCAGCCGAACAGGCCCTCGACGGCCGGGTACGGGGGGCGGGGCCGCGGGGTGCCGCGCTTGCCCTCGACCGACGCGATCAGCGCCGTCTCCTCGCCGCACACGAAGGCGCCGGCCCCGAGGCGGATCTGGATGTCGAAGTTGAACGACGTGTCGGCGATCCCCTGGCCGAGGAAGCCGGCGCGCTGCGCCTGACGAATGGCCGCTCGGAGCCGGGCCACCGCGAGCGGGTACTCCGCGCGGCAGTAGATGTAGCCCTCGTTGGCGTGGACCGCGAAGGCCGCGATCGCCATCCCCTCGAGGACGCGGAACGGGTCGCTCTCGAGGACCGAGCGGTCCATGAACGCGCCCGGGTCGCCCTCGTCCGCGTTGCAGATGACGTACTTCTGGGTGCCGGCCGCCTTGGCGACCGTGGTCCACTTGAGGCCGGTCGGGTAGCCGGCCCCGCCGCGGCCGCGGAGCCCGCTCCTGGTGATCTCCTCGCGGACTTCCGTCGAGGTCATCTCGGCGAGGACACGCTGGAGGGCCTCGTAGCCGCCGCGCCCGACGTAGTCGTCGAGGCTCTCGGGGTCGATCTCGCCGAAGTTCTCGGTGACGACCCGGACCTGGTGCTCGAAGAAGGGGCCCAGCGGCAGGCGGACCGGCGCATCGGTCACCTTGTCGAGGGCCTGCACGATCGGCTCGAGGTTGTCGAGCGTGACGGCGCTGAACAGCTCGCCGGTCTGCGGGATCTGGACCAGCGGCCCGGCGGCGCACAGGCCCATGCAGCCCACGCGCTTGACCGCGACGTCGCTCATGCCCGCGGCAGCGGTCGCCTCGGCCAGGCGGAGCGTGATGTCGTGCGCCTGGAGCGACATGCAGCTGGCGGCCTCGCACACGTACGCGCTGGCGCGCACGGGGCCCTCGTGGATCTCCTCATGCGGGCGGCGGCGGATCGGGCGCGCCGCGCCGTTGGGCTCGCTCACATCGCCTCCAGTCGGGCGATCAGCTCGCCCGTCTTGACCTTGCCGGACACCTCACCATCCACGATGACCGCCGGGGCGAGGCTGCACGCGCCGAGGCACCGGGCGGTCAGGACCGACACCTTGTTGTCCGGGGTGGTCTGCTTGGGCTTGACGCCCAGCTCCCGCTCCAGCCCCGCGAGGATGTCCTTGGCGCCGTTGATGTAGCAGGCGGTGCCGGTGCAGACCACGCAGGCGTGCTCGCCCTGCGGCTTGAGCGTGAAGAACGAGTAGAAGGTCGCCACGCCGTAGACGCGCGAGTGGGGCACGCCCAGCGTGTCGCCCACGAAGTGGAGCGCGTCCGCGTCCAGGTAGCCGAACGCCTCCTGGGCGGCATGGAGGGCTTCGATCAGCGCCGCGGGCCGGTCGCCCATGCGGCGCATGCGCGTCTCCACGATCTTCCAGCGCTTGTCGTCGCTCGGTGGCGACGGCTTCTTGTACAGGGCGGGCATGCGGTCCCTCCGTGCGATCGGGACAGACGCCGGGGGCGCGGGCGCGAGTGAGCTGGCGTGCGGGACCCGGCGGGCCCAGTGCTGACGGTACGGGAGGGGGGCGCTCGCGGCGCCTGCCGCCCGACCCGGCGGCGCGGTTGCGGTTCGATGCGGGTCCCGGGCCGGAAGGGCCGTCCCCACGGGACCATCGGACCGGGCGAGCATCAGCGCCCTCAGCGGGCGCGTCGGGGCGGGACGCGCGCTCGGTCAGCTGTACGGCTCCGTTCCGCGGGCGCGTCCGGTCAGCGGCTCGGGCCGGGCGCCGCTCAACGGGGCCGGTCAGCGGGGCGGGCGGCGGGGCGGGTCGTTCCAGGCGGACCAATAGTCGTCCCAGGTTGGTGCGTGGTCATAGCCGGGCTTTGCCGCCGGGCCGTGCCGCGGGCCGGGCGGCGATGCCGGATCGGGCTCGTCGCGTCCCGTGCCGACCCTCGGTGCTCTCCCCAGCAACTCGTCGCGCACCTGGTTGAGAGCGGCCATCTCGGCCGTGGTGTCCGTCTCGGCGACGTCGGGGTGGATCTCGAGTGCGCGGCGGCGGTAGGCGCGGCGGATCTCGGCACGGGTGGCGCTCGGCTCGACGCCGAGCACGGCGTGGGGGTCGGCTGGCCGGCGGCTGGCACGCATGGCCGTACGGTGCGCGCCAAGACGGCGCCTGGTCAACATGTTGCCCCTGAACCGCGGTGGGAGGCTTGCGGGCGGGCCATCGCTCTCGGACGAGAGGCAGGCCGGTCCCGGGTCCAGGGGTACGCTGACGGGGCGGCCCTTGTCGGTCGCGCGAGGATCGCCGGGAGGTCGGGTGCAGGACGCGGAGGCGGCTGAGGAGGATGCGGGGAGCGCGCAGGCCACAGACCTCCCGTGGCCCGGCGGGGCCCCCCTGTTCGCGTCGGGCACCGACGCGCTGGCCGCGCTCCTGCGGTGGGGCGCCGGGCATCGCGGCTGGTCCCGGGTCTGGCTGCCGAGCTACTACTGCCCCGAGGTCCCGGCCGCGCTCCGGGCGTTCCCGGCCGGCGTCGAGGTCCTCGCCTATCCCGACCACGAGCTGTGGGCGGCGCCTGACCCGCGCGGGGTCCCTGCGGTCGAGGGCGATGTCGTGGTCGTCGCCAACCAGCTGGGCGTCCGCCGCCGGCCAGTCGTGGACCGCTTCGCGCGCCGCGGCGCCGCCCTCGTCGAGGACCACTCGCACGACCTCGGGTCCGACTGGGCTTGGAGCAGCGTCGCCGACTACGCATTCGCGTCGCTGCGCAAGACGCTGCCCATCCCCGACGGCGGTGTCGTCTGGTCGCCGCGCGGCCTCGACCTGCCGCCCGAGCCGATGACGCCGGGGGGCGGCCCTGCGGCGCGGCGCCTTGCGGTCGCGATCGACCGCCGGCATCGCCTCGGTGGAGCGGCCGCGGACGAACGCCTCCGGCTTCGGGCGCTGGCCCGAGTCGCGGCGACGGCGACCGGGAAGCCGGCCACGGCCGTCGCACCGTCGCCGCCCGGATCCCCTCAGCGCGCCGGGATCTCGCCGGTGTCGAGGGCGCTCGTGGCGCAGATGCCGCTGCGGGCCTGGCGTGAGCGGCGGCGGGCCAACATCGAGCTGCTCGCCGACGCCGTCGGCACCCCTGCCCACGCCCGGATCCTGCCGGCGCCCCAGGGCGGCGTCGCATTCGCACTCACGCTGGTGTTCGACACCGAGCTGGCCTCGGCGCGCGCCCAGGATGCCCTGCGGGCGCGCGCGGTGGTGCCGACGGTGCTGTGGCCGCTGGACCCGGCCCTCGACCCGGGGGCGAGCGACGCGGACGCCGACCTCTCGCGGCGGATCCTGTCCATCCACGCCGACCAGCGCTTCGACGAGTCGGACATGCTCGTGCTGGGGGCCATCGCCTGGGAGGCGCTGCGCTCGGTCTGACCAGGGAGGCGGCGCTACGACCCGCTGGTCGCTCCGACCGGCATCCGGCGCCCATCGAGGCCCCCATCGGCGGTCTCGCGCACCTCGAAGCGCGGCTGGTCGTAGACGGCAGGGCCCTGGCGCACGTGCCCGGTCGCGAGGTCGAACCGCGACTGGTGCCAGGGGCACTCGACGCAGCCGTCGACGATCCTGCCCGTGTCGAGCGGGCCACCCAGGTGCGAGCAGACGGCGTGGAACGCGCTGACGGGCGCCCCGTCGACCCCCCGGTACAGCACGATCGCGTCGGATCCGCACGTCGCCTTCACGAGGGTTCCCGCCGGCACCTCCGACACGCCGAGCGAGCGCCACCTGGTGCTCCTGGCCTCGAACGCGTGGCGGTCCACCTGGTTGCCCGACCCGTACGTGAGGTCGCCGCCGACGTACGCGCCCGCTGTCATCACGCCGTAGCCCACGCAGCCC
>JAJYMP010000513.1 GCA_021786915.1 Chloroflexota bacterium | reverse complement strand
GGCGCGCCCCCGGGAGCTCCCGGGGTCCAGTCCAGCCACGGCCGGGCCGCGCGCCACGCCCGGCGAGAGCCGGCCGTCACGCTCCGAGCCGCCGATGACCGGGCGCCGGCGTCTGGAGCTCGAGGACGAGGCCGAGGAGGCTCTGGAGTACGCCCGCGCCGCCCTGGCCAACTGGGCCGCCGGCGGCAAGCACCCCGCAGCGGCCGCCCGCGAGGCGGCCAGGAAGGACCAGGCATGATCGACACCATCCGGACCAACGACGACGCGATCGCGGAGGCGCGGGCGTCGCTCGAGGCCCTGCGCCGGGAGGCCGGGTCGCTGAACGCCACCCTGCCGGCGCTCCGGTCCGACGCCGCGACGCTGGCGGAGCTCCGCCGCTCCCACGACGAGCCCGAGCGCTCGCAGGGCCTCAGGGAGGCCCCGACCGAGAGCGGCCGCCCCTGGGGCGAGGTCCGCGACGAGCTGCGGCGCCAGCTGCACCGGTCCGGCGAGGTCCGGGCCGCGGCCCGGCGCGCCGAGGAGCTCCTGGCCGAGCTCGAGGGAGGGCGGATCCCCGACGTCGACGACGCAATCCTGACGGCGCGGCGGAAATTGGCGGACGTCGAGCGGCGGGCGGCCGCGAACGCCTCGCTCATCGCGGGCCACTGGCAGCGTATCCGGGCGCTCGACGTCGACGCGGCCCTGGGCAAGGCCAGCGCCCAGCGGGAGCGCGAGGAGCTCGCGGAGACCGTGCGGGGCCTCGAGGAAACCAGGCGCCTCCTCGCCGACGACCGCGAGCGGATCGCGGGCGCGCTGGAGGGCCTCCTCGAGATCCGGCGGGAGCGCGAGCGCGCGCGGCAGGAGGGACGCCGGGCCGAGCTGCAGCGGGCGTGGGCGGAGCACGCCGCGGCCGCGGCCAGGGCGGCCGCCGACCTGGGGGCAGCGGTGGCCGAGCTCGAGCGGATCCGCGCCGAGTGGCCCGCTATCCTGCGCCTGGCCTCCGTCGACTGGATGTGGGAGCCGTCCGCGCTCGAGGAGCGCGTCGTGCAGTGGGCGCGTCGGCTGGCGCCCCGGGAGGCCTGAGCCGTGACCGATGCCAAGCAGAAGCCGCTGCCGTCGAGCCTCGACGGGCTGCTCGCGGACCCCGTGCTGGCCGCCTGGTTCCGCGGCCTCCCGGGCCAGGAGCCGCCCCCCGGCGACCAGGTCGCCGTCGCCGCCATCGACTCCGCCCGCGCCCTGCTCGCCGGCCTCGGGGGGACCGCCCGGCTGACCCCGGCCAAGGCGGCCTCGCACTGGGCCGCGGTGAGCCGACTCCTGCACACCAAGGCGGGCGAGGTCAAGGACGTCCTCGGCCATCTTGGCGGCGGGCTGCAGGACATCCGGAACGAAGACGGCCTCGAGGCCAAGCTGCGGCAGCTCCGCGAGCAGCCCTGAGCCCGCCGATGCCGGGGTTGCTGCGCCCCTGGGAAGACTCAGGGGCCCTGCAACGTGGACGCGGGCCCCTCGGGGGGCGTAGCGTCGTCGCATCACGTGGAGTCGCGGGGGTCCGGCCGAGTCAATACCTGATGTATTGACACAACAGGTTTAGGGGAGCAGGATGGGCGTCGTGAGCACCCAGCGAGCCGCGGAGATCGCAGGCCTCCACCCGGAGACCGTCCGCCGGCTGTGCCGCGAGGGGAAGATCAGGAACTCCCGGATCGGCCGCGTCTACGTCATCGACGAGCGCGACCTCCGGCGGTTCATGGCCAGCCCCCCGAGGCCCGGGCGCCCGCGGAAGGAAGCCTGACCGTGACCACGACGAAGCTCGCGCACCGCGCCCGCCCAGGACGCCCCAGGACGGCCCGGACGCCCTCCCCCGCTGTCAGCGCCCGGCCCGACCCCGCTTGCGCCGCGGCGAGCCCGCGGCCGGTCACGGAGGCCGAGATCCGCGCCGCCATCGACGGCCCCGTCCGCCATGAGCTGGGCGACCTCAACGGGCTGCTCCACAGCGCGTTCGCGCCGATCGACGACAGCGACGTCGCGCGGACCCGAGAGCCCTCCGGATGGGACCCGGACTTCTTTCCCGACAACGCCTGGGGCGGCGGGCGTGGCCCGCACCCGGGGACTTTCTGGGCGGACCTGACCGAGGCTGAGGGCGAGGAGCTCCGCGAGGCGGTGTGGGGAGGCGACCTCGAGGGCAGGCTGGCGCCCGTGATCGTCGAGCACGTCACGACCCGGGTCGCCGACTTCGCGCGCCGGCACCCGAGCCTGCCCCGCGGCCGCTACGCCCCGTCCGCGATGCCGGCGCCTGCCGAGCCCCCGGCCGGAGCCGTGAGCCAGGACGCCGGCGCGCAGAGCCCGAAGGCCGCCCGCCTCACCCCGCTGGGCGACTGGGGCGACGGCGAGACCGCGGAGTTCGCGACGCCCGGCCGCCTGGCCGGGTGCGTGGCGTGGGACCTCCTGACGCACGACCGGGCGATCGGCGCGGACCTCGCCATGCTCGCGGCCGAGGGCCGGCCGGGCATGGCCGACCTCCTGTACGATCTGGTGACCGCGGCCGGCGAGGTCGGCTACCTGGCTGGCAAGATCGACGCGGCCGCATTCGACCTCCCCTGGGACGGCGGCCGCAAGACCGAGGCGCACGTCGCGCGCGCCGTCGGCGCCCTCATGGGCAGGGACGTCGTCGAGACCGGCCAGCCGTTCGACACGGCGCCGGAGAAGGCTGGGCCGACGGCATGAGGCGCGAGGCCGGCCGCCCCACGGGAGATCGCGACGTCACACTCCGGCTCCTGCTCGAGGAGCTCGTCGAGCAGGCACTCCTCGAGCGCCTGGGGCCGCCTCGGCGCCGCCAGCGACCGGGGCGTGCGTCATGAGCGACGAGCCCGTGAGGATCCACGACCGACGCGAGGCCGAGCCCAACCAGCTGGTGGTCGCTCTCGCCGACGTGGCGGTCGCCGTCATGCAGCGGCGCCGGTCCGTGCGGTCCGATCCCGCGGCGCCGGGCGGCGCCGACCCCGACACCCTGGAGGGCCCCGAGCCGTGAAACGCAGGAACCTCCCCCGGTCGTTCGACGAGCTCGCGGGCCTCCGGGCCCGCGGCCTCGTGCGCGAGTCCACGGTCGAGCAGGGCGACAACTCGGGCCCGATCGTCCAGCGCCAGGACCAGGAGGCCTTCGCCGCGCGCTGGGGCCTCCGCCTCGAGCGCCGGCGAGACCCCGCCAGCGGCCTCGACGAGCCCTATCTGTACACCGACCTGGTCAGCGGGTCGGACGCCGCCAAGCGGCCGGCGTTCCTCCAGATGATCGCCGACGCCAAGGCCGGCGCCTTCGACGTCCTCCTGGTCCGCGAGACCAGCCGGTTCGCCCGCAACTGGCGCCAGGCGGGCGGCTACGAGGACCAGCTGCACGCCGCCGGCGTCGTCATCGCCTACATCTACGAGGGCCGGCTCTCGAGCGACCGCGCCGGCCAGCTGCAGCTCGTCGTCAACCACGCCATCAACGAGGAGTACCGGCTCAAGCTCGCCGAGAACGTGCAGAAGGGCTTCCGGGTCCGGCGCTTCAACGAGGGCAAATTCTCGGGCACCGTGCCGATCGGCTACGTCATGGAGTACGCCGACGTCGCGGTCCCGGGCGCCAAGGCCTGGGAGCGCCGCGACACCGGGAAGCTCCTGCCCGACGTCGCCCCGCGGCCGCGGATCGGCCACGGCGACCTGTACACCAACGCCGACCTGGTCCGCCTCGTCGGGCGCCTGTACGCCTCCGGGCGCTACGGCAGCCGGTCGCTGGCGGCCCACCTGAACCGCGAGGGCTACCGGACCGCGAGGGGCGGCCCGTTCACCGGCGCCGCGCTGCGGCACATGGTCGAGCGCCCGACCTACGCCGGCCTCCTGACCTGGCACCACCGGGCCGACAAGCGATCGAGGGGCGAGGAGGCCGAGAGCGTCGACGGCGGCTGGGAGCCGCTCTGGAGCGCCGAGCTGTGGCAGCAGGTCCAGGACGTCCGCCGGCGGCTCGCCCACGACGGCGCGGGCGGCGCGCCCCGCCTCCCCTACCCGCTCCGGCGGATCGCCGTCTGCGACCGCTGCGACCGCCGGCTCTACGGCGAGCCGCACCGGGGCGTGCCCTACATGGCCTGCCGGACGTCGCGCGAGCGGCACGAGTGCGACCAGATGGGCGTCCGCTCGAGCGTCCTCGAGGACCAGGTCGGCGCCTGGCTCGAGACGCTCCGGATCCCCGACGACTGGCGCGAGGACCTCGAGCGCCTCCAGCGGGGCGAGGCGCGCAGCGTCGACGACGGGCCGCGCCAGGACCGCTCGTCGATCGAGCACCAGCTGTACAACCTGCGCTCGCTGTTCGTCGCCGACGAGATCACGCGCGAGGAGTACGTCGGGCGCCGGCGGGCGCTCGAGGCCTCCCTGGTCGACGGCGGCGCGGCGCAGCCGGCCTACAGCGAGGCGGTGCTGGTCGAGGCCGCGCGGCTCCTGGGCCGCCTGGGCGAGCTCTGGCGGCGCGCCACGCCCGAGGAGCGCCAGGAGATCGCGAGCTCCCTGTTCTCGTCGGTCCGCGTCCGAGACCAGGCCGTCGTCGAGGCGACGCTGGCGCACGACGAGTACCTGCCGCTCCTGGCCAGCTCGGAGGCGCGCGCCGCGCGGGTTGCAGTGGCGCCCCCGGACGGACTCGAACCGCCGACGCGCACCTTAGGACGGTGCCGCTCTATCCACTGAGCTACGGGGGCGTGCGGGTGGATCGTACCCGACAGCGGCCGCTGCGCGACGCTACGGGGCGGGCGCGCTCCCCTCGCCGCCCGGCGAATGCTCCTCGACGTTCCGCATCGCATCGGCCGCCAGGGTCATGTAGCGGTGGAGTTCCTCGCGCTCCGCAGGGCCGGCGTCGGAGGCATCGATCGCGGCGCGCATGTGGACCAGCCAGCGGTCGCGCGCCGTCGAGTCGATGTCGAACGGGAAGTGGCGCGCCCGGAGCCGCGGGTGGCCGCGCTCGGCGAGGTACGTCGTCGGCCCGCCCCAGTACTGGACCAGGAACAGCGTCAGGCGCCGCCGCGGCCCAGCCATCTCGACGTCGTCCGGGTCGTGCACGTACATCGGGCCGATGCGCTCGTCGTCGCGGACCGAGGCGTAGAAGCGGTCGACGAGCGTCTCGAAGAACGGCATCCCGCCCACGCGGTCGTACAGGGTCGGGGACTCGGGCATGGCCTGATTCTAGGGAGCAGGAGGCCCCGGCGGGCCCTCCCCGCGCACGCCCCTACAATGGCCGGGTGACCGCTCCGACCGAAATCGTCCTGTACAGCCGCCCCGGCTGTCACCTGTGCGACGAGACGCACGCGATCCTCGACGAGCTGCTCGCCAAGCGGGCCTCGCAGGGCCTGCCCTCGCCTGCCGTCGTGGAGCGCAACATCGACGACAACGAGGACTGGCACCGCCGCTACACGTTCGTGATCCCGGTGGTGGCGATCGGCGGGCGGGAGCTGGAGCTGGCGACGAAGCCGACGAAACTTGGGCGCTTCCTGGCTGAAGCCCTCGACGGCGCGGCACACGACGCAGCGCGAGGCGCGAGGCGCTCGTGACCGGCGACTACTCCATCCTCGCGGCGCTGGCGGCCGGCCTGATCTCGTTCCTCTCGCCATGCGTGCTGCCGCTGGTCCCGGCGTACCTGGGCCAGCTCACATCGGTCGCCGTCGCCTCGCAGGACCTCGACGGCCGGCCCTCGCGGTGGACCGCGGTGCGCCACGCGCTGCTCTACGTGGCCGGCTTCGGCCTCGTGTTCACGCTGCTGGGCATCACGGCGACGTTCGCCGGGGGCGCGTTGGCGCTGTACATGCGCCAGGTCCGGATCCTGGCCGGGGCGATCCTGGTCCTGCTCGGCCTGAGCCTGGCCGGCATCCTGCGGATCGGCTTCCTCGAGCGCACGTGGCGGCCGCTGGACACGGGGGCCTCGACGGCGCTGATGTCGACGACGGGCGGCATGACGCTGGGAACAGCGGGCGCAGGCATGGGCGGGACGGGCATGGGCGGTCGGCTCGGCAGCCGGCTGGTGAGCGGGCGGGCCGGGTACGGCACCTCGTTCGCGCTCGGGACGATCTTCGCCCTCGGCTGGACGCCGTGCATCGGCGCGTTCCTGGGCTCGGTCCTGATGATGGCCGCCGGAGCCAACGACAAGCTCAGCGCCGGGATCCTGCTGCTCGCCTACACCGCGGGGCTGGGCCTCCCGTTCGTCGCCGTCGCCGCGTTCTACGACCGGGCGCGCGGGCCGATGCGCTTCCTCGTCCGACACGGGCGCGCGGTCTCGCTGGTCGGCGGGCTGCTGATCGCCGCGTTCGGCCTCGCGATGATGTTCGACATGCTGACGTTCCTCTCCCGCTACGCCTCGATCGTGTGACCAGCGAGCCCCCTCCCCTCAACGACTCGCCCGACCGGGGCGCGCGCGTCACCGGGCCGTTCAGCTGGCGCCAGCTCGGCTTCGTGGCCGGCGTGGTGGCCGTGGCGGCGCTGGCGCTGTACGTCGCGACGCGGCCCATCGGCACGGACCCGGCTTCGGGCGGCATCACCGACCTCTCGGCGGCCACCCCGTTCCTCGTCGGCAGCCCCACCGTGGGCCTGGCGCCAGGGGACGCAGCGCCCGAGCTGTCCGTGAAGGGGCCCGACGGCTCGCCCGCCCCGCTGCTCGACCTCACCGGCAAGCCCGTGCGACTCGCCGACCTGCGCGGGCGCCTGGTGCTGCTCAACTTCTGGGCCACGTGGTGCCCGCCGTGCCAGGGCGAGACGCCCGTGCTGCGCGACCTCGACGCCCAGTACCGCTCGCGCGGCCTGTCGATCATCGGCATCGCGGTCCAGGAGACGACGCCCGCCGACGTGGCCGCCTACGCCGCGAAGTACGGGATCACCTACACGATCGGGTTCGACGGCACGGCCGACGTCTTCCACACCTACCAGGTGTTCGCGCTGCCGACCCAGGTGCTGATCGGGCCGGACGGCCGCGTCCGGAAGGTGATCAACGGGCCGCTGGCCGAGACCGACGGCAAGAAGCTGCTCGAGCCGCTGCTGCCGCTGACGTCGGGCGCGCCGGACGCGCCGGACGCGCCTTCCGTCCCCAGCGCGTCACCCGCGCCCAGCGCCCCGGCCGCGGGCTCCTCGGCCGCGCCCTGACATCGACTCCGCCTCGCACCGCCGAACAGCCTGCGCGCGATGCTCCCTCGGCCGACGAGCCCCTGACCCCTAGAGCGCGTCGAACCGGAACCGGTCGCGGTCGGGCGTCAGCTTGCCCACCGGCGCCCGCACCTCGTGCGAGAGCACGACGATCCAGTCGTCATCGACGGCGCGCCGGAAGAGCTCGCCCTTGGCCGTCACCGAGTCGAGCGGGAAGTCGTCGAACGAGGTCACCCAGCGCGGGTTCGCCGACCAGGGGCGCATCGCGAGGTCCCCGAAGAACGCGACCGTCCTGGCCCCTGGCCCGGTCCCCCGCACCACGACCGCCTGGTGCCCCGCGGAGTGCCCGCCGGTGCGCACCACCGACACGCCCGGCACCAGTTCGCGGTCGCCCTCGGCCCAGCCCTCGGCGCCCCAGTCCGCCACCAGGCGAAGCTCGGGCTGGTCGTACGAGGCCAGCACGCGCGAGTTGCCCGACAGCGCGATCTCCCACTCCGCGCGCTGGGCGACGATCCTCGCCCGCGGGAACGCCTTCGTGCCGTCGGCGAGGAGCAGCCCGCCCGCGTGGTCGTAGTGGAGGTGGCTCATGGCCACAAGGTCCACCGAGCCCGGGTCAAAGCCCGCGTTCCGCAGCTTGGGCACGACCGGCATGCCCTCGTAGCCGCGCATCGCCCGGTTCTTGTCGTCCAGCCGCTCGCCGATGCCCGTCTCGATCAGCACCCGGCCGGCGGGCGTCTCCACCAGCAGGCAGTTGAGCGCCTGCGTCAGCCGCCGGTGCTCGTCCAGCTCGGCCTCGGCCCACGGGCGCCACAGCACCCACGGCACGGGGCCGAGCAGCGTCCCGGCGTCGGAGCGGAACGTGCCCGCCTGGACCAGCGCGACCGTCGTCCCGCCGCCGAGGTCCGCGCGCCAGTGGACGGCGTCGTTGATCGCCATCGCGCTCAGCCTCCCGCCTGCTTGGAACCCGGGGCGGCATCCCGCAGCCGGTCCGCGTGGATCGCGGACGCGGTCGGCTCGCGCTGCCCCTGGTACTTCGACCCGAGCGCCTTGGAGCCGTAGGGCCGCTCCACCGGCGAGCTCATCCGCATGAAGCTGATCTGCCCGATCCGCATTCCGGCGTAGAGCGCGATCGGCAGGGTGGCGACGTTGGACAGCTCCAGGGTGACCGTCCCCTTGAAGCCCGGGTCCACGTACCCCGCCGTCGAGTGGATGACCAGGCCCAGCCGGCCGAGCGAGCTGCGCCCCTCCAGCCGGGCCACGATGTCGTCGGGCAGCTCCACCCACTCCTTCGTCTGGCCCAGCACGAACTCGCCCGGGTGCAGGATGAACGGCTCGTCAGCGGCAACCGAGAGCAACTCGGTCAGGTCGGGCTGGGGCGTCCGCGGGTCGATGAACGCATAGCGGTTGTTGCGGAAGACGCGGAACGACGCGTCGAGGTGCAGGTCAACCGAGCTCGGCTGGAGGTCCACCGGGTCGTACGGGTCGATCCGGATGTGGCCGGCCTCGAGCTCGGCTCGGATGTCGCGGTCGGCAAGCACGCTCATCGGTTGGGCTTCCCCTTCTTGCCGATCGGCCCCTCAGCGAACAGGGTGTCCACCTCGCGCTTGAGGTCCTCGAGGTCCTGGAAGCTCTGGTACACCGACGCGAAGCGGATGTAGGCGATGTGGTCGAGCGACCGCAGGCGGTCCATGGCCAGCGCCCCGACGCGAGAGCTCGGCACCTCCGACTGGCCCGCCGACCGCAGCTCGGCCTCGATGCCGTCCGCCGCGCGCTCCGCAGCGTCCTCCGGGACCGGGCGGCGGGTCAGCGCCTTGCGGAGGCCCGCCGCGAGCTTGTCGCGGTCGAACTCCTGACGGGTCCCGTCGCGCTTGACCACCACCAGCCGGGCGGCCTCGACGCGCTCGTACGTCGTGAAGCGGGCCGTGCAGGACGGGCACTCGCGGCGGCGGCGGATGGTCGTGGACTCGTCGAGGTCCCGGGAGTCGACGACCCGGGTGTCATGGTTCCCGCATTGCGGGCAGCGCATCGCTCCTCCTGTTGCACCACTACCCCTAGTGGTGCTGGGGCAGAATACCACTACATACTGCGGTGACTCAGGTGACCGGTGGCTCCTCCGCGGCCGTGAGCAGGTCCTCGTCGAGGCCCGGCGTCGGGATCCCGCCCCCGTGTCCGGCGCTCGAGGGCGGCATCGCTCGGACCTCGGCGGGGCTCAGGTTCGCCACCCCGGCCACCACCCGGCCGACGGCTTCCCGGGCGTGCCGAAGACCCAGGGTTCCTCGCTTGAGCGAGACCTCCGCCTCCGTGCCCACGGCGTTCCGGCTCCGGCTGGCGGCCATGGTCTCGACACCGTGGCCGGCCATGTCGGCAGCCCGGACCGCGCGCTCGAGCTCCCAGAGCAGCTGCGGCACGCGGTCTGCCAGGGCGGCGGGAGGCTTGACGCTGCGCGCCTCCTTCGCCAGCGACCGCAGGGCCGTCCTCGCCGCGTTGATCTCCGGCGCGAGCTGTGCAGGATCGCTGGCGCCGCGACGCACATCGTCGAGGCGCCCGACCATGGGGTCCACGACCGTCGCGAGCCGCTGCTCGATGCCCGCGAAGTCGGCCTGGAGCCGCTGGAGCTCCCGCGTCCCGCCGGCGAGCGACCCCATCCGGCGAAGCACGATCGCGGCGACCGCCGAGAGCGCGACGAGCGCGACCAGCCAGAGCACCGTCCCCGACATCCCCGCGCCTCCGCCCGCCCCGACGCGTTCAGCCGCCGCGACGGGCGCGGATCTCGGCGGAGAGCGCCGGGCCCACGGCGAACAGGTCGCCCACGACGAACAGGTCCGCGATCTCGGCGACCGGGGCGTCCGGGTCCCGGTTGATCGCGATGACGTTCTGCGATCCCTGCATGCCCGCCCGGTGCTGCATTGCGCCCGAGACTCCGAGGCTCAGGTACAGCGCGGGGCGGACCACCTTGCCGGTCTGGCCGATCTGACGCGCGTACGGGATCCAGCCCGCGTCGACCGCTGCCCGGGACGCGCCGGTCACCCCGCCGAGGAGCCCGGCCAGCTCGTCAACCAGCGCGAAGCCCAGATCGGA
>JAJYMP010000347.1 GCA_021786915.1 Chloroflexota bacterium | reverse complement strand
GTCAGCACGATGCCGACGATCGCCACGCCCACCGCGCGGGCCGCGCGACGGCGTTCTCTCGGTTCGTTCGGCATCATGGTGAGACGATAACGCGAACCGCGGCCCACCCTGCACGGTCGCTCCGCCGCCGCGCGGCGTTCACAGCCCCGCACAATCCAGCCAGGAGTCTCATGCCCGACGATCGAAGCGCCGCCGCCCTGCTCCGCGAGGTCGGCCTCCTTGCGGACGGCCCGTCCATGTGGGGCAGGCCAGTCCGGCACAGTGGCCCGGGCGTGTACCTCGTGGAGCTGCCCGCGCCAGCGCCAGCGCTGTCGGTGGACCTGGCCGTGGTCGGCCGATGGATCGAGCGCGTGCCGGAGCTGCGGCTCGACGGCAGGCGGCCTTCCGGCAAGGAACTGCAGGCGCGACTGGGCTCGTTCTGGCTGCCTTCCCAGCCCGTGCTGTTCATCGGCAGCACGTCGGGCTCTGTGTCGGCGCGGATCAACGCGCTCGCCAAGACGGCGCCGGGGGACCGCAAGCCCGCCGGCTCAGGGCTCTGGCTGCACCTGCTGCGCTCGCCCGGCGACCTGCGCGTGTAGTGGGCGGCGACCGATGCCACCGAGGAGTACGAGGACGCGCTGGTGGACGCGTTCGCAGCCGGGGTTCCCGCGGCCGAGGCCGCAGCGCTCCACGACCCGTCCGTGGTGCTGCCGTGGGCCGTCTGGCGCTCGCCGTCGGGGACTCGCAGGGCCACCGGCATCTCGAACATGCTCCTGCCCGAGGTCAAGGTGCCGGAGCCGCCGCCCGTGACCAGGATCGTCACGCTGCCCACCGGCGAGGCGGACGGCGCGCACGACGAGGCGAGGCGCGGCCGGCGGCCGGCGCCGGGACGAGGCGAGGGCAGGATCGCCTCGGCCGCCGCCTATGCCGCCCAGGGGTCGCCTCGGCGCGCGGCCGAACCCGTCTACGTCTCGCCGGACGGCCTCGAGCGCCTCCAGGCCGAACTGGCGTCGCTCGTGGCCCAGCGGCCCGACGTGATCAAGCGCATCGCGACCGCGCGTGAGCACGGCGACCTCAAGGAGAACGCCGAGTACCACGCCGCGCGCGAGGAGCAGGGGTTCCTCGAGGGTCGGATCAACTCGCTCGAGGCCAAGCTCAAGGTGGCCGTCGTCTCGGCGCCCACGGAGCGCGGCGCGCGGGTGGAGCTGGGGTCTCGGGTCAAGGTCCAGGTGGACGGCGAGGCGGAGGAGCTGCGGGTGGTGGGCGCCGCCGAGGCGAACATCCGCGAGGGCCGCGTGTCGAGCGCGTCACCGGTTGGCGCCGCGCTGATGGGCCGCCGTGTCGGCGACCACGTCGAGATCATCACGCCCGGGGGGCGGATCGGCTACCTGGTGCTCGCCATCGAGTAGCCCTGCTCGGCGCCCGGTCGAGCCGCGCCTACCGCGGGCGAAGCCGGCCGCGACCACGCGAAGCGCGGCCGCGACAGCCAATTCTCCGCCCCGGGGAGCCTCAGGCGAGGTCGATCCCCCTGGTCGCCTCCCGGAGGGGACCTGGTGGAGCGAAGTGGCGGTCGCACGCTTGGCGCAGCGGTGCCGGCGGTGATTCTCCGTGCCGAAGCTCCGCTGGAGGAGCATTGGCGGGTGGCCTTCTCCGCTCGCCGCGCCGCCCTCGCGAGCCCCGGCTACCCGAGCGCCTCGCGGATGCGGCAGGCCAACTCGGCAGCCTCGGACTCGTCGACGAGCCACTCATGGGCGAAGACGCGCTCGATCAGCGCTCCACCGGTCGGCGGCATCCCGGCGTGCCGCGGCATCAGATGAACGTGAAGATGGTCAAGGGATTCCCCGAATGCGAACATGTAGATCCTCTCGGGGCCAGGACGGCGCGCATGGCAGCCATGAGCCGCCGGGCGACCACCCCGAGGTCGGCTGCCTCCGCAGGCGACAGGTCAGCCATCACCGTCACGTTGGCGTCGAGGCTTGAGGATCACGTAGCCGCGGACCAGAGGCGGGATGCAGTGGTCGGCGACCCAGGTGTCCGTGGCGAGGATGGCGCCCCCGGGTGGGACCGTCCGGAGGCTGTTCACGTCGCAGGCGAGGCACGTCGGCATCAGCGGGATAGCACCTGCCCTCCGCTCCCTGGCCTGAGGTCAGCGGGCGGCGCGCCGGGCTGCCCTCTCGTCGTGGCGGAGCTCCCGCGCGGCCCGGCGCTCGGCGCGGCGCTGGTCCCGCCACGTGTCGCGCCGGCCGCCGTCTATGAACGCGAGGGCGATGAGCAGCACGCCCAGCCCGATCGCCGCGTACGGCAGCACCCGGTCGAGGTTCTCGATGCGGTGGCCGGAGATGCCGATGGCGCCCTCGAAGAAGAGGCCGAAGCCGAGGAACAGCCCGAGGCCCGTGAGCGTGGCCCAGAGGCCGTCGCGCGCCAGATCGGCATCGCGATGGACCGCGCCGTAGAGGAGCATCGCGAGGCCTGGGCCGGTGGGCGCCACGAGGGCCCACGCGTAGGCCCACGTCGCGTACAGGTCGTAGGTGGCCTGGACCCACAGGATGCCGCCGACGATCGCGAGGATCGCGCCGGGGATCGCGAGCCCGAGCCCGCCCCGCGACGGGATGAACAGCGCGCCCGCGACCATCGCGACGCCGGGCACGATCAGCCACAGCGGCCAGGCGTCTGGGCCGAGGGTGAAGTCGCCGACCTGGAGCGCCAGGAAGATGCTCCCCACGACGACCAGCACGATCCCGAGGACGAGCCCAGCCGACTGCGGCTCTCGCCGGTCGGGCCAGGACGGCGACCACGCGGGCGCTCCGCCGGACGGGGGCGTCGGGCCGGAGCCGGGCGCCGAGCCGAACCCGGGCGTGGCGCCGGGCGCGGTGCTGGCACCAGCGTCCCAGCCGGGCCCGCCGGAGGGCGGCGGGGGCGGAGCGGCCGAGGAGGTCGCGTCCGGCGCGGGATCGGCGGCCGGCGCGGGATCAGCGGCCGCCGCGGTGCCCGGGGCGCCGGCGTAGCCGGGATCGACAGGGTTCGTCGGGTGGTCTTCGCTCGTCATCGTCGTCCTGCCGCTCCACTCATGCCTGTCATTCCGGCGCCCGGCAGCAAGTCGCGCGTGGCATCCTCGGGGATCACGGCCTCGACCACCGTCCCGCGGCCGATGTCGGACACCACCGAGAACCGCCCGCCGAGACGCTCGGCGCGCGCCCGCATCCCGGCCAGGCCGAGGTGGCCATCGGGTACCGTCTGGGGATCGAAGCCCTGTCCGTCGTCCGCCACGCGAACGCGGACGCCGTCGCCCAGGCGGTCGACCGCGACCCGGACCTGCCGGGCGCCCGCATGCTTGACCACGTTGTGCAGCGCCTCCTGGCCGATACGGTAGAGCGCTTCCTCGACATCGAGTGAGGGCCGTCGGTCACCGAGGTCCGCGTCGACCATGATGGGCAGCCCGATCCGTGCGGACAGCCCGGAGGCGTGCGTCCGGAGGGCCGCGGCGAGGCCCTGCTCCTGGAGGTGGCCCGGCCGGAGCTCGAAGATGAGCGCGCGCATCTCGGCGAGGGCGTCACGCTGGAGCTCGCGCAGCTCGACGAGCTTGCCCGGTACCTGCGATGGGTCGCGCGCCATGAGCAGCTCGATGCTCCGCGACTGGAGCGTCATCGAGAACAGCGACTGGGTCACCGAGTCGTGAAGCTCGCGGGCGAGGTGGGCGCGCTCCTCGGACGCCGCCAGCTCAGCGGTCTGCCGTCGCAGGTCGCCCTCGAGGCGCTCGAGCTCCCCGATATCGCGGACGGTGCCGTGGGCCCCGATGAACTCGCCCTCGGCATTGAGCATGCCGATGCCGGTGATCTCGATCAGCCGCTCGGAGTCTTCCTGCGTGCGGATCCGGAACTTGTTGCGGTGGGGGATGCCGGGGTACTGGCGCAGCCAGTCGAACCTTGCAATCCAGTCCTCGAGCTCCAAGGGGACCGCCAGCTCCGCAAGGGTTCGCCCGATGAGCTCGGTGGTGCCCCAGCCCACGACCGGCTTTGCGCGATCGGAGACGTAGGTCAGCCGTCCGTTCGCGTCGGTCACCCAGACGAGGTCCGGCGACGACTGCACGAGGAACCGATACCGCGCCTCCGACTCGCGCAGCTCGCGCTCCAGCCGCTCCTGGTCGCTCACGTCGCGTGCGGAGCCGTGGACCCCGTCGAGCACGCCGTCGCGGAGCACGCCCGCCGCCGCCACCTCGATCGGCTTGAATGCCCCCCACTTGGTCAGCAGCTCGAGCCTGGTCACCAGGGTCTTGCCCGGGTTCTCGGCCATCCAGCCGAGGCGGAGGCCGGCCGGGTTGCCATCCGCGTGCTCGGCCAGCATCTCGCCGAAGTTGCGGCCCACGATCTCCTGCGGGCTCCAGCCCAGCACCTCCTCTACGGACTCGGACATGAACGTGAAGTCGCCCTTCGCGTCGCAGGTGAAGACGAGGTCTGGCAGGCTCTCGACGAGGCTCCGGTAGCGGGCTTCCGACTCCTCGACCCGCACGACCAGGTCCGCCCCGGCGAGCGCCAGCGCCGCGTGGTCGGCCAGGGAGCCCAGGAGGCCGGTCTGGTCGGGGCCGTAGGCGCCCGGCAGCGGGGACATGACCGCCAGCGTTCCGAACACCTCGGCCTCCACGAGGAGCGGCGCCACGGCCCAGCTGCGCACCGCGCCCGAGCCCTCGCCCACCACCGTGCGCCGCTCGCGGACCGCGATGCCCGAGGCCGCCGACCCCGCCTCGACGCGCCAGCCCTCGAGCGTGGCCTCGTCGAGACCTGCCGAGCGCCCTCGCCCGCCATCGTGCCGGGCCGGGCGGAGCAGCTCGATCACCGCGCCAACCGGGCCGAGCAGCCGCGCCGCCTCGGCCGCCACGTCGTCGAGGACGGCCTCGGGATCAAGCGAGGTCATCGCCCGGCGGGCGAGGTCGCGCAGCGCGCGCTCCTCGTCGGCGCGCCGAGCGAGCGCCTCTCGGCTGCGGCCCAGCTCCTCGATCAGCCGCGCCTGGACCAGCGCCACCGCCGCCTGCCCGGCGATCGTCTCCAGCAGCGCGGCCGTGCCCGCGTCGAACGCGTCGGGGCGCAGCGACCAGACGGTGAGGGCGCCGAACGGCCCGTCATCGCCGAACAGCGGCACCGCCATGACGCTGCGGATCCCCAGGGACCGAGCGAAGGCGTCGGGTCCGGCGCCATGCTCGAACGACGTGTCGGCGAGGTAGTCGGCCGTGCTGGCGGGCCGCCGGCTCAGCACAGCCCGGCCGGACACCCCCACCTCGACCTTGTCGTCCGCGGTCCCGCGCCAGTCGTCGCCCGGCACGAACGGATGATCGGAGGCGTAGACGGCCACCAGCGAGGCACTGTCCGCGTCGAGGATGTCCACCCGACCGCCGTCGCCGCCGGCGAGCCTGGCGGCCTCCTCGACCACCGAGCCCACGACAGACCTCGGGTCGCGCTCCGCAGAGATCCTCGTGCCCAGTTCGCGCAGCGCCCGCTCCACATCGGCCTGGCGCTTGGTGACCAGCCGCGCCTCGTCGAGCTGCGCGATCAGCCGCGCGTTGGCGATCTCCAGGGCGGCGTGATCGCTCAGGGCCCGCACGAGCGCGATCTGCTGCGGGCCGAAGGCGCCGGGCCGCCCGTCGTACACGCCGAGGGCGCCGAAGACCTCGTCGCCCGCGACGAGCGGCGTCACCACGAAGGAGCGGAGGCCGGTCTCACGGGCGAAGGCGTCGGTCTGCTCGGTGTGCTCGAAGTCGGGGTCAACGAGATAGTCGCCCGTGACCTCGACGGTTCGGTTGGCAACCGCCTTGCCGAACAGGCCGAGGCCCACGGGGAGCCGGATCGTCCGCAGCCAGTGGTCCTGCGCGAGGTGCACCTCGCTCGCCTCGACCGCGAAGCGCAGGACGTCGCCGCCCTCGGCCAGCAGGTACACCAGGGCGCCGTCCGCCCCGAGGAGGCGAACCGCCTCCGTCGTCGAGCCCCGCAGCAGGACCTCGGTCCTGGGCTCGCTACCGTGCGGGGGGGCCGTGACCGTCTGGACATCGATCTGGTCCACCCGCGGAGTCTAGAGGTCCGACGCGGTCCGAGTCACGGCCAGATGCCCGTCGCCCTGGCCGTGGCCACCGCCAGGGGCGTCGGCGGGGCTGCCCCGCGCCGGGGGCGGCGCGGGCTCAGCTGGTGCTGCCACAGGTGCCCGGCGCGAACCTCGACCCTGCCCGCTCGCCGCTCAGCCCGGCCGCTGCACCTCCGCCCAGCGATAGCAGGACACCTGGTGGTCGTTGACGAGACCTGCCGACTGCATCAGCGCGTAGCAGATGGTGGGCCCAACGAACCGGAAGCCGCGCTTGCGCAGGTCCTTGCTCATCGCCTTCGAGCGGTCGGTCTGGGCGGGAATCTCGCCGATCGAGGCGTACCGGTTGACCGCCGGGGAACCGCCGACGAAGGACCACAGGTGGTCCACGAGCGTCGTGCCGGCCTCGTGGAGCGCCAGCACGCCTCGCGCATTGCCGATCGCGGCGGACACCTTGGCCCGGTTGCGCACGATGCCGGCGTCGGCGAGCAGCCGGGCCACGTCGTCGGGGCCGAAGCGGGCGACAACCTCTGGGTCGAAGCCTGCGAAGGCCCGCCGGTAGCCGTCGCGCTTGCGCAGGATCGTGGACCACGAGAGGCCGGCCTGCGCGCCCTCGAGGATGAGGAGCTCGAAGAGGTGGCGCTCGTCTCTGACGGGGACGCCCCACTCCAGGTCGTGGTAGGCGCGGTAGAGCTCGTCAGGCTGGTCCCCCCACGCGCATCGGGGACGGGTGTCGGGGTCGGTCATGTCCCGATGGTACGGCTCGGAGCGAGCCGCGGCGCTCCTGTCATCAGGTCCGTGAGCGCCTTGTCGCCCAGCCGCGCCCGCCCGTGACCGCCGACCCGGACCCGTACAAGGTCCTCGGCGTGGACCACGCGGCGCACCCCGACGTGGTGGCCGCGGCGTATCGAGCCCTGGCGCGCCGCCACCACCCCGACGTGTCGCGTGACGAGGATGCGGAGCCTCGCATGGCCCGCGTCAACTCGGCCTGGGCGACCCTGCGGGACCCGGAGCGTCGGGCGGCCTACGACCATGAGCACGCCATCACCGACGGCCGCGGGGCGGCGCGGGGCGCGAACCCCCTGCGCGCGCGGCACCGGCGGGCCGAGGCCACGCCGGACCGCGCTTCCGGATCGACGCCGCCCGACGCGGGCTCCGCCTCGAGGGCGCGTCCGGGCGAGGTCGTCTGGCAGCGCGGCCCGAGCGGCGAGGGCGCCGCGGGACCGCCCCCCGGCCGCCCGGGCGGGAGCGTGCTGCCGTTCGGACGACACATCGGCTGGTCGCTGGGCGATGTACCCCGGGTCGACCCGGGGTACCTCCAGTGGCTCGCCGCCCGGCGTGAGGGCGACCCGTATCGAGCGGAGATCGCCGGGATCCTCGGGCCGCTCCTGCGGAGCGTCAGCCGGAGACTTCCCGAACGAACGCAGCGATTTGCTCCAGCGCCTCCTCCCGCACCGGCAGCAGGCCGTGGCCCAGGCCCGGGTAGACGACGAGGCGGCCGTCCCTCAGCTGATCGACCGCGTCGCGCAGGAGTTCGATCCGCGCGAACGGGTCGACGTCACCCGACAGCAGCAGCACCGGCACGTCGATCGAGGCCCAGTGCGCGGCGCGCGCGAGGGTCGGGTCCGGCCGGTGCGGCGCGTGGAGCGGGTAGGAGAGGGCGACGACGCCGACGATGGGGTGGCGGCGTGGTGGCAGGCTGCCCCTGCGCGGCGTGACGCCTGCCGCCAGCATCGTCGCCACGCGGCCGCCCAGGGAGTGCCCGCCGACCACGGAGAGCGGCTCGTCCGGCACCTGCTCCGCGAACCGCAGGATCCCGCGCTCCGCCGGTCCGCGTGGCACCGACACCGCGTCGGCCGGCACGCCGAGCGCCCGAAGGCCCTCGACCCAGGGCGCCATGGTCGCCGGAGAGCCCGAGGCGCCGTGGCCGAGCATCACGCGCGACATGTCGGCGCGTCAGAGCTCGCGGCGCCGGAACAGCCAGGCGCCGAGGGCGAGGACGCCCAGGACCCAGACCACGCACCAGACGATGAACGCGGTGGAGGGCGGGGCGTCCGCATAGAACGGGTTCGACTCGGCGACGCGACCGGCGATCCGCGTCGCGAGCACGGCCGCCGCGGGCTCGAGTCCGTAGATCACGCCGCGCCACAGCCCGTCGGTCGGGAACAGCAGGCGGTAGAGGTTGCCGACGCCGCTGAGCTGATCCGTCCCGAAGGCGGTGGCGACGTTGCCGAGGACGCCCGTGAACCAGCCCAGGCCGAACAGCACGACCGTGATCGCGCCGGCGGCGATGCCCGGCAGCCGGGACCCCAGCGCCAGCGCAGCGGTCATCACGGCCACGGCCTGGAACGCGAGATAGGCGAGCGCCAGCTGCATCGACGGCGGGGAGTACCCGGTGACCAGCCCGACGACCCCGATCGCGAGCAGGCCCGAGCCCGCGGCATACACCGCCACGATGATCCCGAGCCCCAGCCACCGCCCCACGACCAGGTCGGCGCGGTGCATCGGCCGGGCCAGCATGGCGAGCACCGTGCCGGTCTCCACGTCCGACGCGATGGCGGGGGCCGCGAGGAACGCGGCCGACATCGCGAGCACGAAGCTGAACATGAACGCGATCAGGATCAGCACCTGCGAGACGCCCAGCTGGAGCTCGGCATCGGTGACGCCGCTGCCCCGCGACATCGTGACCAGCTGGTGCACCCCCCAGCCCACGAGCGCCACGCTGATCAGCGAGAGGGAGGCGAGCACCCAGATGATCCGCCGGCGGGTGATCTCGCGGATCGTGAGCCCGGCGATCACGAGGACGATGCGCGGGTTCACAGGTCGACCCGGGCGGCGCGCCTGGCCCGGCCGAGGACGTGGCTGACGGTGGTGCCCCCGACGTTCATCGCGTCACCCAGGGACCGGCCGCCGAAGGCGGTGGTGGCGGCAGCGGCCGGTCGGGGGGCGCCGGATGCACCAGCGCGGCGGAGCTCGCCCCGCCTCCGGGACCGCGGACCACGTCGAGGAACAGCTCCTCCAGCGTGCGCCGGGCCGGGTCCACGGCATGGACGCGCCCGCCCATCGCCACGACGGCGGCCACCAGATCCGGGATCCGCTCGGTGTCAACCGGGCGCACCACCAGCCAGCCGTCCTCGTCGGTCAACGGGCCGAAGGCGCGCAGCGGCGTGAGGTCCGCCGGCAGTCCGGTGACGCGCAGCCGGACGGTCGATTCACCCAACAGCTCGGCGAGCGTCCCCGAGGCCACGGCGCTGCCCCGGTTGACGATCACGGCGCGGTCGCAGAGGCGCTCCACCTCGCCCAGCAGGTGCGAGTTGAGGAGCACCGCCGAGCCTCGGGCGCGGGCGTCCCGGATGATCATGCGGACGTCATCGCGGCCCACCGGGTCCAGGGCCGACGTGGGCTCGTCGAGGATGACCAGCGCCGGGTCGCCGAGGAGCGCGACGGCCAGCCCGAGCCGCTGCTGCATGCCCTTCGAGAAGCGCCCGACGCGGTCGTGGGCGCGGTCCGCCAGGCCAACGAGCCCGAGGACCCGCGCGATCTCCGGCCCGCGGCGGGAGCCGGGCAGGCCGGCGAGGCCGGCGTGGAGGTGCAGCACCTCGTCGGCGGTCAGCCAGGCCTGGTAGCGGAACAGCTCGGGCAGGTAGCCGATGCGCGAGCGTGCGCCCCGATCGCCGAGCGGCCGGCCGAGCACACTCCCCTCGCCGCCCGACTTGGGGACGAGGCCCAGCAGCAGCTTCACGGCGGTGGTCTTGCCGGCGCCGTTGGGCCCCAGGAGCCCGACGACCTCGCCCGGGCCGACGCGAAGGTCGAGCGACGCGAGGGCGAGCACCGGTCCGTAGGCCTTGCGCAGGCCGCGGGTGTCGATCGCCGGGTCATTCACCGGACCATTCTCCAACGCCATGCGATTCCGCGGCGCGCCGTGTCGGCCGGGCGGGGCAGACGCGGCCCGGGCGCCCCGCGAAACCTCGGGAGGGCCGCGGCGGGACGTTTCCAGCTACCCTGCTGGTGCACCGCAGAGCTCGCCGTGACACAAAGGAAGGTTCCCATGGATCCGACGGCCGGACCGTCCATCCGCGACTGGTGGCCCAACCAACTCAACCTCGACGCCCTGAAGCAGCAATGCCCCCTGGCGGACCCCATGGGCAGCGGATTCCGCTACCGGGACCAGTTCCGCACTCTTGACCTCGAGGCCCTGAAGCGCGACATCATCGAAACCCTGACCACCTCGCAGGACTGGTGGCCGGCCGACTTCGGCCACTATGGCCCGC